>CABTZX010000003.1 GCA_902489445.1 uncultured Bacteroidales bacterium | reverse complement strand
TTCCCTGAGGAACGATGCAAAGGTACAACACGGCATACCCCCCAAGTGTATTAAAGTGTATCGAAGTGTATTAAACTGTATCGAAACGTATCCTAACGTATCGAAGTGTATCGAAACGTATCGAAGTGTATTATATCGTATCATAGGCTGGGGTTATCGGAACTTATCGGAGTTTATCCGAGTTTATCGGAGTTTATCCGAACTTATCGGAACTTATCAGAGCTAATCCGATTGACTCCGATTGACTCCGATTGATTCCGATTGGCTTCCGAATGATTCGGATTGGCTCCGATTGGCTCGGATTGATTCGGATGGGAACGGATTGGTGCGGATGGGTGCGGGAGGGGGCGCGGTAGCGCGCTTTTCCGTATCTTTGGCAACGAAAAGAGAACGAAAAGGGTATGACACAGCAAAACAGCGAAGCAAAAAGCTATCTGAAGCCGTTTATCTTTATGGTAGTGCTCATGGCACTCATCGGCTTTATCACCTCACTTAACCAGCAGTTTCAGGCACCGCTGAAGATCACTTTTCTACAGGGAGCGGCGGGATACGAAAATTCGCTATCCACGATGCTCAATTTTACCTTCTTTTTGGCGTATCTGCTGATTGGTCCGGTGGCGTCGGGCTTCCTCAACCGTCACGGCTACCGCGCCACTCTTTTGCGCGGCATCCGCTTAGTGCTGTATGCGATGATTCTGTTCCTCTTATCCACACTGCTGTTCCGATGGGTGGAAGCGGGGCGTACGCTGCCGGAAATGCTTAATCAGCTGCCCGTGGGTGGCATCACGTTGCCGTTAAGCTTTTTTGTATTTGCCGTGGGGAGCTTTGTGTCCGGCTCTGGATTGGCATTCCTACAATCTGCCGTCAATCCGTACATTGTAGTGTGCAATGTACCGCACACCACCGGCGTTACGCGGCAGAACATCGGCGGCACGGCTAATTCCCTGATGAATACGCTCACGCCGCTGTTTGTCGCTTTTGTGGTGTTTAGTGGCAAAGAGCCGGAGGCGATGCAGGTTCAGGATATGATTTTCCCGTTTGCGGGCATTGTACTGCTGACCGCGTTGCTCTATTGGGGCGTGCAACAGGTTACGCTGCCGGATTTAACGGAAACGCGTCACGAGGACGATAACGTAAAGGGCGCTACGCTGCTCCAACGCTTTCCCCACCTCACGCTCGGCATCGTAGGGCTATTTATGTATGTAGGGTGCGAAGTGTGCATCGGAAGTAACATTATCCACTATGCGATGGGCGATTTGGGCGTGACCTACAAAACGGCGGCGATGTGGAGCATGCTCTATTGGTTAGGGATGCTTGTGGCGCGCTTTCTATCCAGCTTCCTATCCATGATTAAGGCGGAAACGCAGCTACTGACGGCAGCCGCGGCGGCGCTGCTCCTTGTGGTGCTGTCGATTGTACTGAAGGATGCGCGCTTTCTCATCGCGGTAGGGTTGTTCCACTCCGTGATGTGGGGTGCTGTGTATGCACTTGCGTTGGAGGGCGTGGGCAAGTATGCGGCACACGGCTCGGGCTATTTGCTGATGGGCGTTGTGGGTGGCGCAGTACTGCCGTTCCTACAAGGCATTTGGGCGGATGCCGCGCAGTCGTGGGATGCCACCTGGTGGCTCGTGGTTATAGGGGAAGCGTATTTGCTGTTCTACGCGCTTGCGGCCCCCCGGCTGATCCGTCGCGAGCAGATCCACTAAGGAGCAAAAGAGCCATACGAAATCCTCTTGTCGAAAGGTATATAGGTTTCGGTAGAGAGGTATATAGGTTTCAGTGGATAGGTATATACCTTTCCGACGAAATGTATATACCTATTGCGGAGGCGGTTCGGAGCAGTGCTACAGAAGGCTCGGATTGGGCAGGCTGGTAGATACGATGTCCGTTTCGCGCACAGCCTTAATGGAAATGGGCATGTTATCGGAAGGCACCAAAAGGGACGTAGCTTGCGAAAGAGTGAATACCTGCTTGTGGCGGTCCACAATGGCACATTCGCCGGAAACGGCGGTCAGTATGGCGCAGCTCTGCGCAAAGGGCGGCGCATACTTATCCAATTCGGTTTTAATCCACAGCCGCTCCATAACGAAATGTTTGGTGGAGAGCATCAGTGCGGCACTGTTAGGCAGCGAGCGGTAGGGAACGGCTCGCAGGCCGCTCTGGCTCAAATCGGCCACTTCAAGGGCTTCGTTCAGATGCAGCGCGCGTTTGCGCCCCTCTTTATCGGTGCGATCGTAGTCCCACAGCCGATAGGTCACTTCGGAGGGTTGCTGCACTTCCAACAGGAGCAAGCCCTTTCCGATGGCATGTATGGTGCCGGCGGGCACATTGAACACTTCGCCCTTGGCGGCGGTTACGTGATGGGTGAAATCGGATAGCCTGCCGTTGATGGCGTATTCCACCAGTTCGTGGGGCGATGTATCCTGCGCCAGCCCCAAAATGAGGTCGCTTCCCTCCTCGGCATCGATAATAAACCACGCTTCGTTCTTACCGATCGGCTTGCCGGAGCTCTTAGGTTGCTGCAAATCAGAGGGATGCACCTGCACGGAGAGCGCATCGGAAGCATCAATCAGTTTGATGAGCAGCGGGAACTTTTTACCATATTGCGCCAATAGGGTTTCGCCTAATATCTCTTTGGCATAGCGCTGCATCAGCTCGTTGAGCGAGGAGCCGTTCAGTGGCCCGCCGGAAACAACCGAGCACGCCTCGGTGAGCGGCGATATTTCCAAACTTTCCCCCACGTTAACCGCACCCGGCGTAATTCCTTTGGTGGTCAGTATTCGAGAGCCACCCCACATAGTGGTGCGGAAAATAGGCTTAAATTCGAGTAAAGGCAGTATCATAAGGATGGCTGGTTATTCCTCTTTTTTGCGATTTGTGCGCATCATTCGGTCGCGACGGATTAGTACAAAGCAGAGCAGTACAGGGAGCAGCAGCGAAGCCGCATAAGTGCAGATAAATTTCAGATCGGGCGTTACTTTCCGATACAAAAGTGCGTATAGGCCAACGGCAAGCGCCCACAGAAACAGAATACCGCACAAAATGTAGCGGCGGTACGGCTTTGGGGGTTGAGAGGATGCGTTTTGTGCAGGCATATCTTGCTGTTAATTAGGCTAATCGTGGTGATAGGGCAGATGTTCCACTATGGTAATGGCGCGGTACATTTGTTCCATTGCAATGAGGCGTACCATCTGATGCGTAAATGTGAGCTTGCTGAGCGAAAGCCGCTCTGGAACAGCCTGATAAACGCGTTCGTCAAACCCGAAAGCGCCTCCTACAATCCAAGTCCAACATTTTACCGACGAAGCGAGCTGTGTAGCGAGCAAATCGGATAATTGTCGGCTGGTATAGGTTTTACCGTTCTCGTCCAATAGGAGGGGTTTATCATCGGTTGTGAGCCGATTAAGGATACGTTCCGCCTCCCACGCCTTAACCTTAGCTTCGTTGCCACCGGTAAGGCGGTGCGGCGCATCGGGTATCACCTCCACGCTGAAGGGCATCCGTTGCCGGATACGATGCTGATAATCGTCCATCAGTTGCTGCAAAGCGCGCTCTTTGGTAGTGCCCACCACGATTAACTTTAGGCGCATAGCCCGTTAGTTAGAAAGGTAGGTCGTCGCCTTCCTGCTGCGGAAATTGGTTCTGATCGGTCGATTGCGGCATTTGGTTGTATCCGGCGGTGGCAGGATTGGCAAAGTTGCCGCCCTGATTGACGTAATTTTGCGCGTAACCTTGGTCAGCGGGAGCCTGAGGTTGCGGAGCGTTTGGCGCAAAGTTAGGGTCGGAAGCGTTCTGCAATTGGATCTTATCGATTCGGTATCCGTTCACGTTGGTGTACCACCGCCCATTGAATTCGCGACTTTCGATATCCACTCCCACGCGTACTTCGTCACCTTCGGCAATTTGGAACTGATCCACGCGATCGCCGAATAGGGTGATGCATACGTTACGATCGTAGTTGCCGGACTTCGTTTGGAGTATAAACTCCTGCTTGCGCCAGCTGTTTCCGCTTTTACTTACGCCTTCCACTTCGGGAAGGATTTGAACAATGCGTCCTTGAATATCCATATATTTTAGAGTTTGTTGTTAATTCTGTATTGATATATCGGGTAGTTTAGTTTGTTTTGAAGCCGATTATGTGCCGAACTTCGCGTATGGTAGGGGCAACGGCGGCGCGCGCTTTTTCGGCACCTTCGCTAGCTACGCGGGAAAGCAGCTCTTTATTGCGGCTAATTTCCGAGATACGCTCGCGAATGGGTGCTGTTTTGCGCACAATGTCGGCTGCGAGCTGCTTTTTCAGCTCACCGTATCGGATGGAACAATCGTTGTAGGCAGCGAGGAAGTGCTGATATGTATCCTCATCGGAAGCGATTTTCAGCATTGTGAATAGGTTGGCTATGGGCTCCGCCATAGGGCTGTTGGGCTCCGTGGGGCCGCTATCGGTAACGGCGCGCATCACTTTTTGGGTAATGGTCTTTTCGTCGTCGGCCAAATAGATGGCATTTCCTTCGCTTTTGCCCATTTTGCCCGAGCCGTCCAAGCCCGGTATTTTGAGCGCTTTACCGAAGGAGAAGGAGGCAGGTTCGGGGAAAAACTCCACACCGTATATCGTATTGAACCGCCGCGCATAGCGCCGAGCCATCTCCATATTCTGTTCCTGATCCTTACCCACGGGCACCTTTACCGCTTTGTGTAGCAGGATATCGGCAGCCATCAGGGTGGGATAGGTGAGCAACCCGGCATTTACGTTATCCGGTTGCTTACGTGCCTTTTCCTTAAAGGTAGTGGTGCGCTGAAGTTCCCCCAAATAGGCATTCATATTGAGGTACAGATAGAGCTCCAACACCTCGGGCACGTCGCTTTGCCTATAGATAATGGATTTATCCGGATCGATGCCACACGCCAAATACTCGGCAAGAATGGTATCGGCGCTCTCGATGATGTTGCCGGGATGCGGGTGCGTTGTCAGCGAATGCCAGTCGGCAATGAAAAAGCGGCAGTCGTACTGCTCCTGCATCTTTACAAAGTTTACCACCGCTCCGTACAGATTGCCTAAGTGTAAATGCCCCGTGGGGCGAATACCGCTGACTACTATTTCCATCGTTCTATTTCCTATCTTAACGTGACAAAGTTAGGTAAACTTGCGCTACATAGCAAGTACACCGGCAAAGAGCAGCCGGCAACAACCCCGTAGCGGGAGAAAGGCGCGAAAATATGTATATAAGTTTCGGATGATAGGTATATAGGTATCAGGCAAAAGGTATATACCTTTCGAGGGAAACTTATATACCTTTTGCCGATGGGGGTGCTTACAGGTCGTCCTCAATAGAGGAACTCTTGGCGTAAGCGGAGGGTCTGGCTTCGAAGAAGTCCGTCTTAATCAGGTTGGGATTACTGTAGCGCGATACCCACTTCATGCTTTCGGGCTCCGTTTCGTGCCCCGGGAAGAGCACGCTGAAGCCTAAGTCGGTGGAGCGTTCATTGGCAAGCCACATAATATAATCGCTGACCATCGATTCGTTCAGCCCTTCGATGTCGTTACCGATCACATATTTTCCCCAGGCAATTTCCTGCAAAGCGCCTTCGGTAATCATCTCTTCGAAGTGTTTTACCGCTTCGGGCGTAAAGAGCTGCGGTTCTTCCGCCTGCATCTCCTTAATCATCGAGCGGAAGAGCCACAGATGCGTGTTTTCGTCGCGGTTGATGTAGCGTATTTCCTGTACCGATCCGGGCATTTTGCCGATGCGTCCCAAATTGTAGAAAAACATAAAGCCGGAGTAAAAATAGACCCCTTCCAATATGTAATTGGCTACCATTGTTTCCAGCATACGTTCGGGCGTTTTGTCCTTTTGGAAGGCATTGTAGATGTCGCCGATGAACTTATTGCGGCGGAGCAGATGCTCGTCGTCGCGCCACTGATAGAGGATATCGTTGCGTTCCTCGGGCGAGCAGATGGTATCCAGCATATAGCTGTAGCTCTGCGAGTGAACCGCTTCCTGAAACGCCTGTATCGTAAGGCAGAGATTTACCTCATTGGCGGTGACGTACTCCCCTACATTAGGCAGATTGGCAGTCTGCAAGCTATCGAGAAAAATGAGGAATGAGAGGATTTTATCGTACGCTCTTTTCTCCGGAGCGGTAAGAATGCGGTAATCCTTTACATCCTGACTGAGATTGATCTCCTCCGGTATCCAAAAGTTATTCATCGCCGTGCGGTACCAGTTCGATACCCAGCGGTATTTGATGTTGTTAAAGTCGTTGAGATTAGTGGTATTGCCGTTAATCAGCCTACGTTTGGAGAGCTCAATATCTCCGTTCTCGTTAAAGAGTGCTTTCTTCTTTAATGCCATAAACTTGCTGTTTGTTAAAGGTTTTTGTTACGAAGCGCAGGTTTCGCATTCCTCTACTTCGAGCGAAAGACTGCGTACATAGTAGAGCGACTTAACACCTCCGTGCCAGGCACGTAGGTAAAGATCGCGTATGCCGCTGAAGGAAATCTGCTGCGTGATATAAAGATTGACGGATTGCGCCTGATCGATGTGGCGGCTACGTATGGAAGCAGCGTCCACAACCCAGTTCTGATCAATCTGATGTGCCGTTTTGTATAGCCAAAACGTTTTGTCGGATAACTCAGGAGCTACACGCGGAACGATGGCTCCCTTCTTCTCTTCGAGGAAGAAACGATTCATCACCGGATCAACTCCTGCCGTAGTTCCGGCAATAATGCCCGTACTGCTGGTGGGCGCAATGGCCATCAAATAGCCGTTACGCATACCGTTTTGCGCCACTTCGTGTGCCAAAGTGTCCCATTCGCTCCCTTCGTATCGGCGTTTTGTAAAGTAGGCACCGGTTTGCCAATCGCTTCCTTCGAAGCGTTCGTAGCGCCCTTTTTCCTTGGCAAGACGCATGGAAGCCGATACGGCATGGTAGTTTATGCGCTCAAAGAGCCGATCCATATAGCGCAGATGTTCCTCGCTTTCCCAGGGAATGCCCTTTTTGGCGAGCAAATGGTGGTATCCGCTTGTGCCCAAGCCGATAGGACGCATTTTCATGTTGGTGATACGTGCATACGGAACCGGATAGTAATTCAGGTCGATTACGTTGTCCAATGCGCGCACAACCGTATTGATTGTTTCGCCTAATTCCGTATCGTTGTCGCAATCGATATTGCCCAAAACGAGCGAAGCAAGGTTGCAAACGACAAAATCACCGGGGATGGTCTTTTCCACTACTATTGTTTCGCCCTCTTCGCTCTCAACGGTTATCTGCTTAAGTTTAATCTCGCTTTGGTTTTGCGCTATTTCGCTACAGAGGTTGGAGCAGTAGATCATGCCGCAATGTCCGTTGGGATTCATGCGGTTTACCGTATCGCGGTTGAAAATGAATGGGGTACCCGTTTCCACGGCACTCTTAACAATGAGCCGAAGCATATCCTTCAGCACCATACTTCTCTTGGGGATTCGTTCGTCGGCAACGCAATCCAAATAGCGTTTTTCCCATTCTTCGCCCCAATAGTCCTCCAAGCAGTAGCCCTTTACAGTAGCCACTTCGTGAGGGCATAGCATATACCACACGCCGTTGGGGTCTGCTTCGAGTTGACGCCAGAAGTAATCCGGCACGCAAATACCGGGGAAAACGTCGTGCGCCTTCATACGATCGTCGCCGTTGTTCGTTCGGATTTGGAGGAACTCGGGCATATCGCGGTGCCACAAATCCAAGTATAGCGCCACCGAGCCCTGCCGAACGCCCAATTGGTCTACAGCCACGGCGGTATCGTTTGCCAGCTTAATCCACTTCAGTACACCGCCGGCAACGCCCTTAAAGCCACGTATATCGCTGCCCACGGCACGCACTTTGCCGATATAAATACCCATACCGCCGCCATACTTGCTCACTTGCGCAAAGTTGTTGATTGTTCGGTAGATGCCGATCAGGTTATCCGGCATCACGTCGATGAAGCAACTGGAGAGCTGATCCAATGGTTTGCGTGCATTGCTCATTGTGGGCGTGGCCATCGTAACCTTTAGCGTGGAGAGCGTATCGTAGATGCGTTTGGCCCATTCGATGCGTTTTTCGCCTTCCGGCATAGCCAAGTGCATAGCGATACCCATAAACATCTCCTCGGGACGCTCCAAAACAACGCCTTCGCCGTTACGTATCAGGTAGCGCATCTCTACCAAATGCAAGCCACTATAGGTAAAGAGCCGGTTACGCAGCGGTTGGAGTGCCTTTTCCAACTCATCTACGTCTTCGCGCGTGTAGTGTTCCAATATGTAAGCTCCGTACAAGCCCGCACGCGTCAGATAGCTGATTTTATCGTAAAAGGAGTAGATATCGCGCTTCGCTTCCTCCGCCACCAGGCGCTCTTCCATCCGAAGGGCGAGCAGCCTGCCCGCGATGTAGTCCCACTTGGGAGCTTCCGGCGAAATTAGCTCTACGGCAGCCTTGATCAGCAGCGACAGCACGTCCGCTTCATCCTTGTAAAACGAAGCGAACTTAGCGCCCAAAAGGGAGAGCGAATAGCCCGTTTCGGGGTACTCTTCGCGAAGCTCTTTCAAAAGCGATATAACGCGCTCATCCTTTACGTAGCGACGGAATTTATCAATCTCCTTACGCGCCTCGCCGTGCTTGGTGCGGTACAAGATGTATGCCTTGGCAACCTTGAAGTGCCGGTGCGCCATAAGCGCCGTTTCCACTATATCCTGAACCTCCTCGACCCCGATCGATTGGCGATCCCCTATCTGGGTTAGAATATCCCGCTCGAGAGCATCCAATTCGTCGGTCCGAACCGAGCTGCCGGTAGCTCCGAAGGCTCGGCTGATGGCACTGCGTATTTTTTCCGGAGCGAACGGCTCCTGTTGCTTGTTGCGCTTAACAATTTGCATAGTTTGTACGGTTTTGTTCTCTTTTTGCTCCCTGCAAAGATACGCAATAGAACCCGGAGAATCATTACGCAGAACGATGAACCGCCACGCTTCCCCCAGAGCAAATGCCGCACAGCTCCCTATGTACCCGCACGCTCCTACGTACCTGCACCCTCGCCCCACCGACCGCCCTCTGCCGCACCTGCGTACCTGCACCCTCGTCCCACCGACCATCCACTGCCGCCCCTGCGTACCTACGCCCTCGCCCCACCGACCATTCACTGCCGCCCCTGCGTACCTGCCCGGGCGGGGCTTGGAATTATGACAATGTTGCCCCATATGTATCCACACGCTCTTACGTACCTGCACCCTCGCACCACTGACCACCCACTGCCACCCCTGCGTACCTGCCCGATCCTTCCTACGTAGCTCCTCAATCTTTTCTACGAAGGAACTCAACCATTTGTACGCACCTATTCGATAAATCCTTTTAATGATTTATACAAATCGTTTAAACGATTTATACGCGTACTTTAAAGGATTTGTACAAATTCTTTAAACAATTTATCGCACACCTCTATAGCAACGATTGAAAAGCTATGTAGAAACAGTTGAGCTTGTACGTAGAAATGGTTGCGCACCTACGTATAAGAGAAGGTAAAGGTGCGCTGCGGTGGTGGCGCAAGTACGTATAAGTTAGGGTAAAGTGCGCTACGGTGGGGGCGTGGGTATGGTTAGGGGCGAGCGTGGGGGTACAGTGGCGGGGTCAGGTGAGGGGAGATGGCGGGCGGTATGTTCGTAGGAGGGGATCTGAATTTATCGGAACTTATCAGAATTTATCGGAGGAAATCGGATAGGTTCGGATAAGCTCTGATTGACTCCGATAAGTTCCGATAGACGAAAGAATGGGAATGATGTGTGCGATGATGCGCTGCCGTGTAGGCGTGGGTATGCAGGGGTAAGGGTGTGGGGGTACAGTGGCGGTGGCCTAGTACGCTGGTGCAGATACGTATGTATGCTAACGCAGGGGCGCATATACGCAAGTGCGCAGGCGAAGGTGCGCTGCCGGGGCGGCGTAGGTATGGTTAGGGACGAGCGTGGGGCACAGTGGCGGTGGCAGGGGATGGTAGATGGCGGGCGGTATGTTCGTGGGAGGGTATCTGAATTTATCGGAACTTATCTGAATTTATCGGAGGAAATCAGATGGGTTCGGATAAGCTCTGATTGACTCCGATAAGTTCCGATAGACGAAAGAATGGGAATGATGTGTGCGAAGGTGCGCAACCGTGTGGGTGGATGTAGGCAAATGCGAGGGCGAAGGTGCGCTGCGGTGGGGACGAAGGTGTGCTGGGGGGGGGGCGCGCACGCTAACGCAGGGGAGAATGTACGCTAACGCAGGGGCGAATGTACGCATAAGCGAGGGCGAAGGTGCGTAACCGTAGGGGCGAATGTACGCAACCGTGTGGGTGGATGTAGGCAAATGCGAGGGCGAAGGTGCGCTGCGGTGGTGGCGTAGGTGTAGTGATGGAAGTGGGCTAGTGCGGAGCGGCAGGGGCGTAGGTATGGTGGAGCGAGGGGGCAGGTACGCCACCGCGGAGGCGGAAGTTTGGTTACGTGTAGGCGTGGGAGTGCTGGGGTGGTGGCGCAAGTGCGTTGGTGTGGATACGTATGTATGCTAACGCGTGGGCATATATACGCAAGTACGTAAGCAAAGGTGCGCTGTCGTGGGGGCAAAGGTGCGCTGTCGTGGGGGAAAGGGTACGTTGGTGCGGCTACGCATATACGCAAATGCGAGGATGAAGGTGCGCTACCGTTGGGGCGGATTTAGGCACATGCGAGGGCAAAATGCTTTGCGGCGGGGACGGAGGTAGACAAATGCGGGGGCGTGCCGTAAGCTCTAAAGAGCTAAATGTAGGGGAAGGCGGCGGGTCAGTAGGTGAGCAACCCGAAGCGATGTATGGAGGGGAGCGGCTGCTTCTTCAATTCGTTGTAGATTTCGAGGCAGGAAACGGCATCCAAAGCGGCATAGGCGAGCGCTTTGTTGGGCAAAGTTTTCATCTCCCAATTGGTGAGCCGCGCGCTTTTGTTCATACGTTTGCCAAAGATAATGGCGTAGATGCTCTTGAGCCCCATCTCGCGAATGCCAAAGGCGGGGCAAAGGTGCTGCAGCTCTACAAACCCTTGCGGCGTAATGTCTGCCTTGCGGCGTATGGCGCGATAATCGTCCTGCAGGCTGAGCCCTACTTTAATGATCTGTTCGTTTTCGAGGAAACGCGTGAGTGCCGGGGTGAATCCGATCAGATTAACGCGGAAAAGGTAGGCGCGCTGTAGGGTGGCAATTTGCACGAGTGCAACCTCATTCTGCACACCTTTCTTGAAGCTGGGCTTGGTTTCCGTATCGATGCCCACAATCGGTTGCTTGTTAAGGTAGCGCAGCGCGGCAGCTGCCTTGGGTTTGGTATCGATCAGCTTTATTTCGCCCTTAAAGGTGGCTTCTTGTTCGAGGGCGGCAATCTCCTCTTTCGATATGGTAGCTTTATAGGTCATGACAGTGACAGTGTGGTTCTCCCTCACAGGATTCGTGCGTGCATTCGCCGAGTTCGTCCGTCGGCAGGCCGGTATGGTGGTGCCGGAGTAGATCAACCTTGTGATTGTGCGGGTCGGGCTCGTCAAAGGCATCCGTTTCTGTATAGAAAAGTGCGCGATGTAGCGCGCGGGCAACGGCAAGGAGCCGATCGCCCCAGTATTCGGCGAACAAAGCGCAGCAGAGCGCTACGGCGGCAGGTAGCGCAAGTGTGTTTTCCTCCCTTACTACCGCTACCAGATTGGCTACCGGCTGGTACACATCGGCAAGGCACTCGCTGATGGTGGCGTGCAGTGGTTCGGTGGAATAACGCATGTTATCGCTCTGTGCTTCAAGGAAGTCGTCCTTTTCGGCAAGCAGTTCGCTAAGCGAATCTTTAAGCTCCTCGTAGGCAGCTTCGGTAACTACTTCGGGCGGCGTATCCTCGGGATCGGGCGATTCCGCTTCATCGCTCAGCATAAGTGCCTTGAGGTAGAGGAGCGGCGCGAGATGAAGGAGCCGATCCAGGAAGTCGTCGCGACGCAGCTCCCCGGCACGCTCCAAAGCGGCACAGAAGGGAACGGCAACGGTAACGAATTCAATCAGTGCGGGGGAATAATCGCTTTTTGCCATAATTTAGAGCGCTTTGTGCGAGATGAGCCATTCGGCTATTTGTAACGCATTGAGGGCGGCGCCCTTACGTATCTGATCCGCTACGCACCAGAAGGTTACGGCATTCGGATTGGCTAGATCCGGACGAATACGACCTACGAATACTTCGTTCCGTCCGGCGGCGTGGAGCGGCGTGGGATAGCCGTTCGCTTCGGGCTTATCTATAACGGTAATGCCCTCTTTTTGCTCAAAAGCTTTACGCGCATCCGCTACGCTGATGGGTGCTTTGCCCTTAGCCCAAACGGCTTCGCTGTGGGCACGCATCACCGGAACGCGTACGCAAGTGGCACTAACGGCTATATCGCTGTGCATAATCTTCTTCGTTTCGTGATACATCTTCAGTTCTTCCTTGGTATAGTCCTCATCGGCAAAAATATCGATGTGCGGAATGACGTTGAAAAGAAGCTGCTGCGAGAATTTTGCTACGGTAAGTGGCTCGCCGGCGGCATACTGTTTGACTTGTTGCTCTAATTCCGCCATCCCGGTAGCTCCGGCTCCACTCGCCGCTTGATAGGTAGCTACGTGTACTTCCGTTAGCGGCGTGAGCGCGTTCAAGGCATCTAAGGCAACAACCATCTGTATGGTAGAGCAGTTAGGATTGGCAATAATGTTGCGCGGCCGTGTGAGGGCGTCGCGCGGATTTACTTCGGGAACGACTAACGGTACATCGTTTTCCATACGAAAAGCGGACGAATTGTCGATCATCAGCGTACCGTGGCGCGTGATGGTATTAGCGAAAGCGCGCGATGTATCGCCGCCGGCAGAAACGAAAGCTATATCAATATCCTTGAAGGCATCGTCATCCTTCAGCTCGCGTACAATGCATTCGCGCCCCATTACCCGGTAACTGCGCCCGGCACTGCGCGCAGAGCCGAAAAGGGTTATCTCGTTACAGGGGAAATTACGCTCGGCAAGCAACTCAATAAAGGTTTGTCCTACGGCACCGGAAGCACCAACGATAGCTATTTTCATTGTTTTTCTCTCTTTTAGTCTTATCTTCGCAGTGTACTTTACAATAAAGAACTGCAACTAACGGCAAAATTACTGACTTAAAATGAAATGATCGTTGCGCCTCCCATCCGAACGTTTTTGCTTCGTAGCGTGCTATGGTGTGCCGTTATGCTCGCTGCTACGCCGTTTTGGCTGCATGCCGACGAGTGGAAAGTATCGTTTACCGATTCAACCGCACTACACACTCCGCCCTGGTTGGGCTCAATGGATAACTTTACGCTTACCAACGACGGACTGGCGCTATGCATCCCTAATCCAAAAAGCTCGTACAATCGCGCCTTTCTCGCTGTTGTGCTGAAGGAAACGCCCGCATTGAGTTGGGGCGGCACACTGTCGTTCGGCTTTACTCCCTCTGTGCAGAATCGTATCGTAATTCTGCTCTATCCGTACAAATCGTATCGTAGCAAGGATGGAAATCAGCAAAAGGATTGGGTCGCGCTGGAGGTTGGTGCAACCAATCCACCCACGTTAGTAACGCTTGTTGCCGAGGAAATGCCCGAGGGGTACTATCGGATTACCCATCAGACAGCGTTGATTGATAACGTACAAACGTTTCCTTACACGGCAGCGTCTAATAAGCTGAGTTGGCGCGTTAATAGGGATCCCGCTGGCAATTGGCAACTTTTTATCAATACCTATAATGCTCTGAACAATCAATTCCGATTGGTGGGCGAAGCGCAGTTGCCTGAAAGCGCATACGATGGTGGCGAAAAGAAGTTTGCTATGGCACTTTCCTTTACTTGCAGCAAGAAAAACGCCGACGGCAGTATCGTAATTAAAGAACTCAGCTTTAGTAATGAAGCAATCATACCGGAGGAAAAAAGCATTGAAAACTCCATTATTGCCGATTTTAGTGTAGACGAAAAGGCGATAACACTGCTCTGTACCGATGAACCGGACGTAAGTAAGGCGCTGTTCCTGCTTACTCCTCCGGGAAAGGAACTACAGCCGAAAGTGACAGAAAAGAAGATTCTGCTGCCGCTTGACGCTCCGCTCGCGGAAGGGCAGTATACGCTCGATGTGAGCGGTATATGCTTTTTGAACGGCTCTATTAGTCCCGCCGAATCATTCGTGTTTGATATTGGGCGCGGCGATACACCCGGAAAGAAGCCTAAACCGGTAACGCTTCGCCTCAGCGAGGTGATGGCGCGCCCAATAGCATCCTCGGCGGAGTACATCGAACTATACAATGAGGGCGACGAACCGGTCGATTTGAACCAATTCGGCTTTGCTCTTCGCAACGAAGGTCGCCTCGGAAAGCTCATTCCGATTAAAACCGCCAACCGATATCTCCCTGCAAAGGCGTATCGCGCCGTTACGCCTTGGGCGGAAGCTCTAATGCTAACCCACGGAGCAAGTGCGGACGAACTGGCCGAAACGAGTACTTTCCCCTCACTTCCCAATACAAGCGGGCAAATCGCCCTTATCCGCCGCGCCGATAGCCTTATTCTGGAGGAAATGACCTATGCTGCCGCTCAAATAACGCGAGACGGCAAAAAGGAAGGAATCGCCTTGGAACGAGCCAGTTTTGAGGTATCCTCCTTGTTGCCCGATAACTGGCATGCCGCATCAGCTTCCTCCGGTTACGCCACGCCGGGCAAGCCCAATTCGGCCGGAGACGGTCCGAATGCCCCGGAAGAGGGAAAAACGAGCGAAAAAGGTAAGGGAAAGCATCTATCTCCTCGCACTGTAGCGCAGAAAATGCTCGATGCGCTCAAGGATAACAGCTGTGAGCTCAAAATGTTCATTTACTCCGTTCGCGGTATGCGTATTGCTGTTTGGCAGCACGAGCGTTGTGCTCTGTGGGCAGAGAAAACGGTGCGCGAGGGCTTAAGTGCAGATCCGCTTCCCACAATATTTGGCTATGCCGTGGTATCTGTCCATATAAAACGCAGCGATACGCCTAAAACAGAGCAATATAACTTTGTCTATATGCACTAAAGGACGCTATTAAACTATATGAAAGGAATTATTCTTGCCGGAGGAAGCGGCTCGCGCCTGCATCCCATTACTAAAGGGGTTTCCAAGCAACTTCTGCCCGTATACGACAAACCGATGATTTATTATCCGCTTTCCACGCTTATGTTGGCAGGAATAAGGGATATTCTGATCATCACCACTCCCTACGATCAGCCTGCATTTATGCGGCTTTTAGGCGACGGATCCGCTTTTGGTATAAACCTTTCCTATGCCGTGCAGCCCGAACCACGCGGACTTGCCGAAGCATTCATCATCGGTAGGGAGTTTATCGGTACCGATAGCGTCTGCTTGGTACTGGGCGACAATATCTTTTATGGGCACGGATTCCCTGCAATGATGCGTGACGCGCTGAAATGTGTCGAAGCGCAACGCCGCGCCGTTGTATTCGGTCATTATGTGCAGGACCCCGAGCGATACGGCGTAGCTACGCTCAACGAGCAGGGACAGATAATAGGTATAGAGGAAAAGCCGCGTAATCCCAAAAGCCACTATGCCGTGGTGGGGCTGTACTTCTATCCGAATGAGGTTATTGATATAGCCGCGTCGGTGGCGCCCTCCGCTCGCGGCGAGCTGGAAATTACCTCCGTTAATCAAGCATTCTTAGAGCAAAAGAAGTTAGATATAAAGCTATTCGGACGGGGATTTGCCTGGCTCGATACCGGAACGTTCGAAAGTCTTGCCGAAGCCTCCATATTTGTAGAAGTTTTGGAGAAACGCCAGGGGCTGAAAGTATCCTGTCCCGAGGAAATTGCATTCCGAAGTGGCTGGCTCTCAGCCGATCAACTCCGCGTTTCCGCCGAAGCGATGCGCCATAACAGTTACGGACGTTACCTTAGCTCCCTATTGCCATGAAAATCATCCCAACAGAACTGAGCGGTGTGGTTATTATTGAGCCCAAACTCTTTGAGGATGAGCGCGGTTACTTTTTCGAAAGTTTCCGCGAAGATATCTTCCAAAACGCCGTTGCTCCCATACATTTCGTGCAGGATAACGAGAGTTGCTCCCAGCGCGGCGTAGTGCGCGGCATACATTTTCAGGTACCGCCCAAGGCGCAGGCCAAGTTAGTGCGCGTGGTGCAGGGCGAAGTTATGGATGTAGCCGTGGATCTTAGGCAAAAATCCCCCACCTACGGCAAATTCGTTGCCGTACGCCTCAGTGCCGAAAACAAGTGCCAGTTCTTCCTCCCCGAAGGCTTCGGGCACGGCTTTGTGGCGCTTTCGCCGCAAGCAATTTTCCAATATCGCTGCAGCAATTACTATGCTCCCGAGTGCGAAGGCGGTATCGATGCATTTGATCCCGATCTGGGAATCGATTGGGGCATATCCTCTGCCGAAGCGGTTCGTTCCGAGAAAGATAGGCACCGTACCCCGTTTAAGGACTTTAAGTCGCCATTTCTATGAACAAACGTATCCTTGTAACCGGTGCGGATGGGCAGCTGGGGCGTGCTTTTCGCCTTATTCTCGGCGAAAATGAGCAAATCCTCTATACCAACCGAAGCAACCTCGATATTACTAATGCCGATGCCGTGGCGGAAACGGTTGCCCGATTTGCACCGGAAGTAATCCTCAATTGCGCCGCCTATACTGATGTGGAGCGCGCCGAGGAGGAGCGCGATGCCGCTTTTCGCGTGAATAGCGATGCCGTAAGCTATCTGGCAGAAGCCGCCAAACAGACGGATGCGCTGTTGGTGCATATCTCTACCGATTACCTTTTTGACGGCTCCCAATCCGCGCCAATTCCCGAAAGTGCCGCGCCCCATCCGCTTAATGTGTACGGCGAAAGCAAGCTCGCCGGCGAACAGGCGCTTATCGCCTCCGGATGCCGTTATCTCATCTTTCGCACCTCATGGCTCTACTCGCCTTGGGGCGATAACTTTGTGCGCAATATGCTTCGCCTCGCTGCCGAGCGCGATACCCTGTATGTGGTTGACGATCAGACCGGAACACCCACGTATGCCCCTCTTTTGGCGGACGCAATACTGCGCATTATAGAGCGCGGCGCGCCACTTGAGCGGCAAATCTTCAACTATTCCTCCGAAGGGCAATGCACGCGCTATCAAATGATCGCTTCCGCCGTTCGCGCTTCGCAATACGCTGATTGCCGCGTGCTCCCCTGTCCCTCCTCGCTTTTCCCCACTAAAGCGGTGCGCCCCGCCTACTCGCTGCTGGACAAAAGCAAGATAAGGCGCGCGCTACATCACTATATCGACGACTGGGAAGATACCCTATACGAATTTGTTCAAAACGACTTTTCACTATGACTTTCGATAAATATATCCTCGTAACCGGCGGCGCCGGCTTCATCGGCTCGCACGTGGTGCGCCGTTTGGTGCTGCAGTATCCGCATTATTGCGTGATCAACTTCGATAAACTGACCTATGCCGGAAACCTCCGCAATGTGGAGGATGTGTCGCAGAAGCCCAATTATCGCTTCGAAAAGGGTGACGTTGCCGATGCGGCACGCGTAGCACAACTTTTTGCCACCTATCCGATTGATGCCGTGGTACATCTTGCTGCCGAAAGCCACGTGGACCGGAGCATCCGCGAGCCCCTCGCCTTTGTCCATACCAACGTATTTGGCACGCTGACCCTTCTGGAAGCCGCCAAAAAGGCTTGGAGCAACCACTTCGACGGTAAACGCTTTTACCAAATAAGTACCGATGAAGTGTACGGTTCGCTTGCACCCGCCGATGCCGCTTTTACCGAGCAACACCGCTACGAGCCTCATAGTCCCTATTCCGCCTCCAAAGCCTCTGCCGATCATTTTGTGCGTGCTTACGGCGATACCTACGGATTGCCCGTCGTGCTCTCCAATTGTTCCAATAATTACGGTCCCTTCCAGTTTCCGGAAAAGCTCATCCCGCTCTTTGTGAACAATATCCGTTTGCGGAAGCCCCTGCCCATATACGGCAAAGGCGATAACGTACGCGATTGGCTCTTTGTAGGCAATCATGCGGAAGCAATTGACCTGATTCTGCACAAAGGACGCGTGGGCGAGACCTACTGCATCGGTGGCGATAACGAACTGCGCAATATCGATCTGGTGCAAAAGCTGATTGCCGTTACCGACCGCCTCTTAGGTAATCCCGAGGGGCACTCCCTATCGCTGATTACCCATATAACCGACCGCGCCGGACACGACCTGCGTTACGCCATCAACGCAGGCAAACTCCGCACCGAATTAGGCTGGCAGCCCTCCGTAACCTTTGACGAAGGCTTGGAGCGCACCGTGAGCTGGTACTTGACGCATAACGAGTGGCTGGACGAAGTGACCTCTGGCGCCTACCAGACCTACTACCAACGCTACTACGGCACGCCTACTCCCTAACCGCCTTCCGCCCTGCCCGTAGCCGCGCCCCACTCATCCCCTGCCCCTGCGTTACCGCCCCCACGCTCCCGCATTAGCGTACATGCGTATCCGCAGCAACGCACCCTCGCCCTCGCATTTTCGTACATTCGCCCCGACGTTAGCATACTCCTGCCCCCACAACAGCGTACTTGTGCATACACCGCAGCGCACCCTCGCCTACGCATTAGCGTACCCTCGCCCCGGCGTTAGCGTACTTGCGCCCCCGTGGCAGCGCACCTTCACCCTCACATATGCGTAGGTACTCAACCGTTTCTGCGTACAAGCGCAACTGTTTCTACGTAGCTTCTCAACCATTGCTATAGAGCTACTCAATAAATTGTTTAAAGGATTTGTACGAATCCTTTAAAGTACGTGTATAAATCATTTAAACGATTTGTATAAATCATTAAAAGGATTTATCGAATAGGTACGTACAAATGGTTGAGCTCCTTCGTAGAAACGATTGAGAAGCTACGTAGAAAGGATCGGGCAGGTACAGAGGTGTGGCAGGGGGGGATCGGTGGGGCGAAGGCGCAGGTACGTAAGTGCGACAGACGGTGATCGGTGGGGCGAAGGCGCAGGTACGTAGGTGTGGCAGGGGGTGATCGGTGGGGCGAGGGCGCAGGGTTAGTAGGGGAGGATGCGGTAGTCGGTGCCGGCGTGGCGGGTCAGCGCATCTTGCAGGTCGGCAAGGGGGAGCTCTTCTCCGGTAAAAGTGAGGGTAGCGAGGGGCGGCTCCAATGAAACGGAGGCGGAAACCCCGTCGATGCTGTTCAGGGCATCCTCTACATGTTTACGGCAGTGCATACACATCATTCCTTCAATTCGGTACGTTTTTTCCATTTTAGTCTTCGGATTTTCAATTATAGGGTGTTGTTGATCGGGTTCGATGCACGATTGATCGGGTATTACGGGTGCGACCGGAGCGTCCTTGTGCAGGAGCGGCGATTCGGCTACCGGGCAAGGCCGGGCAACCATCGGGTCGGATGGTTCGGTTATAGGCTGTTTGTGTGCGGAGGCGTGCGGACGAAGCGAACGGCGCCCGAGGAGCAAACTGCCGGTAACTACGCTCACGCTGCTCAGCGCCATAGCGGCGCCGGCGATCATCGGGTTAAGTAGGAAGCCGTTTATCGGGTAGAGCGCGCCGGCAGCTATGGGAACGGCAATCAGATTGTAGCAAAATGCCCAAAAGAGATTGCGGTGAATGGTCGCCACCGTAAGATGCGATAAGCGGAATGCATCGGGAATGAGCTCAAGATCGTTGCCGATGAGTGTGATCATGGCAGCCTCGCGAGCAATGTCGCTTCCCTTTGCCATGGCGAAACTTAGGTCGGCAGTGGCGAGGGCTGCGCTATCGTTAATTCCGTCGCCCGCCACGGCAACGCGTTTGCCTGCTTGCTGTAGCGCCTTCACCACGGCGGTTTTGTCGTTTGGCAGGAGGTCGGCGCGCCACTGCGCTATACCGGCATCACGAGCGGTACGCTCCGCGGCGGCGGAATGGTCGCCGGTGAGCATCATTACTTCTATACCTTCGGCGCGCAACCGATGTACGGCAACCGGCGCGGAGGGCTTCAGTTCGTCGGCAATACCGGCTACAGCCACCACTTGTTGCGCAGCGGCGAAGAGAACGATGCTATTGCCTGCGGCGGAAAGACGGTTCATTTCGTCGCGCACCGATGGCGGGATGGTCACGTTGTTCCGGTTCATCAGCGCTTCGTTACCGATGAAAAAGCGCAATCCCTGTACTGATGCGGTAATTCCCAAGCCGTCAAATGCGTCAAAGTCAGCAATGTTCGGTAGCTTTTCGATATTGAAAAAGGCGACAACGGCGCTTGCTAACGGATGACTGCTACGGCTCTCCATCGCGGCGAAAATAGCGTTGTGCGCCGAAGTTAGGGCAAAGAAATCGACAACGCGGGGTGTTCCGTAGGTAAGGGTACCGGTTTTGTCCAAAAGAAGTATATCAATCTGCTTCGCTACCTCTAAGCTTTGCGCCTCTTTGACCAGTATGCCGTTTGCGGCTCCTAAGCCGATCCCGACCGAAACGGCGGTAGGTGTGGCGAGGCCCAAGGCACAGGGGCAGGCGATTACCAGCACGGAAACGAACGCCAGTATGCCATGAGTGAGCCCATTGTCGGGAGCCGCCAGGAGCCAAATAAGGAAGGCGAGCGAAGCGATACCGAGGATTACCGGCACAAATAGGGCGGCAATTTGATCCACCTTGCGTTGCACCGGCGCTTTGGAGGCGGCGGCTTGGTCCACGGCACGTACAATTCCCGCCAAAACGGTATCGGCACCCACCTTTTGAGCGAGATATGTGAAGGAGCCGGTGGTGTTCATTGTGCCGGCGAAGAGCTTGTCCCCCACGGTTTTGTACCGAGCGGCGGGCTCACCGGTGAGCATACTTTCGTCCACATATCCGCTTCCTTCGTGCAATACTCCGTCCACAGCGATGCGTTCGCCCGGTTTGGCGAGCAAGCAATCGCCTATGCGCACCGCGTCAATATCGATGATTTGGACGGTTCCGTCGGGATTTTGGCGGGTTACTTCGCTTGGTTGCAGGCGCGCCAACTGCTCCACGGCGCGGGAAGTTTGCCTTTTGGCGCGCGCTTCCAGTACGCGTCCCAGCAGGATGAAGGCGATGATCACGGCAGAGGCTTCGAAGTAGAGGTGCGGTTCCACGCCTCGTTGCCGCCAAAACTCGGGGAAAAATAGAGTGAAAAGGCTGTACAGATAGGCGGTTCCGGTGCCCAAAGCGACCAGCGTATCCATACTTGCGGTTCGGTGCCTCAGCTGCCGGAAGGCATTCGTAAAGAAGGTGTTGCCGAAAACGAATAGTACTATTGTGGCGAACAGAGCCATAACCCACGGAGCTTCGGGGCGGTGCATCAGCACCATTCCGTAGAGGGCCACCGGAGCGGATAGGAACAGCGCGGCAAAGGCACGCTTGCGTAGCTTCAGATAGGCTTCGTTTTGCGCCTTTGATGCCTGTTGCCGCACTTCGGCATCCTTAGCCGTAACCAGAAGTTCATAACCTGCCGCGGCAACGGCACGGCACAAATCATCAGGCGTGACCTGTGCGGCATCGTAACGTACACGTACCGTTGCCGAGGCGAGATTGACATCAGCCGTCTCCACACCCTTGGTTTGGGTCAGAACCTTCTCTACACGCGCCACGCAGGAGGCGCAGGTCATCCCTATTACGGGGAAACTTTGTTCGGTTAGCATCGTTCGGTTTGTCCTATTACATGCAGGCTAACAGAGGGCGATAGGGTACTTCCGCCCGCAGCTCCGCTTAGTGCCCGCTGAAACTTATATACCTTTCTCTCCATAGTTATATACCTATGAAACGAAACTTATATACCTCTCGATGCAAAGGTATATACCTATTTTGCAACCGAGATGCATCGGGTGCGGAGGGGATGCACTTGCCCGAACGAAAACGTATGCAACTACAACGTTTCACGGCTCTATCTGTCTACAGATAAATAGCATCGGGATAGGAGACTTGATGCAGGAAGAGCGGATGGGGCTTTACCGAAACGCCTGCATTGCTGCGCTGTTTGCTCTCCAAAATGGCGCGCACTTCGTCGGGCTGAATGCGTCCGTTTCCCACCATAAGCAGGGTGCCCACGAGCGTGCGAACCATACTTCGGAGGAAGCGGTTGGCGGTAACCGAAAAGCAATATCCGTTGGGAACGGTGCACGGCACCCATTGCGCCTCGGTGAGCGTGCAGAAGTTGTTCTCGGTATCGGTGTGCAGTTTGCTGAAAGAGGTAAAGTCGTGCCGGCCTAAGAGTAGCGTGGCAGCTTCGTTCATACGGTCAATATCGGGGAGCGGTCGCACCGGTAGCACGAAGGGACCCGAGAAGGGATCGCGCTCCGTAGCTATGTAGTAATGATAGGTACGCGCCGTTGCGTCAAAACGTGCGTGAGCGAGCGGCTGCACCGCCCGTATGGAACGAATGTATACACTATGGGGAAGAATGCCGTTTAGGCTACGTCGCCACTGCTCAAGAGGGACGTTTTGTTCGGGCAGATCGGCGTGAGCGGGGAGCGAATAGGCATTTACGCCGGCATCGGTGCGCCCCGCCCCAACGATAGATATAGAAGTACGAAAGAGGGTAGCCAGAGCTTCTTCCACACATTGCTGTACCGAGTAGCCGTTAGGTTGGCGTTGCCAGCCGACAAACTCGGCACCCGAAAAAGCAATATCCAGGAAGTAGCGCATGGCAACAGGCTACTTCTTTGCCGAAGCGGACTTTCTTTTGGTGGCGGTTCGTTTGGTGCTCTTCTTGGACGTAGCACCCTTCAGTTCGTTAAATAGGGCAATTGCTTCCGAATAGGATAGGGTTTCGGGCTTTTTGATGCGTGCCGGCATATAGAAACGCTCCTTACCTTTTTCGATTACCGGCTTCTTGCGCCACAATTTGATGCGCAGGCTCTCGTCTTCGGGATAGGTGCGCAGCGTGGCTTTACGGTCGGCTTCGCGCTTTTGCTCAATAATGGCGATTGCCTCCTCTATGGTAAGCTCGGAAGGATTATAGGCACGCGGTACGGAAGTATTCTCCCCTCCGTGCTTCAGATAGGGGCCAAATCTGCCGATAGCTACTACAACTTCGCTGCCTTCGTATGCTCCCAACGTGCGGGGAAAGTCGAACAATTTGAGGGCTTCCTCCAAGGTAATGGTGTGGATGGATTGTCCATCGCGAAGCGAGGCATAGCGCGGTTTCTCGGCATCACCGGTTTCACCGATCTGAACCAATGGTCCGTAGCGCCCAATTCGGGCTTTAACCGTCTTTCCGGAGGCGGGATCAGTGCCTAACTCACGTTCGCCCCGGGCATCGCTTTGGTCGGATTCCAGCACTTTACTAATGGTTGGGTGGAAAAATTGGTAGAATTGGTTGAGCTGCTCCGTCCAAATCAGCTTGCCGCCGGCAATCTTATCGAATTGTTCTTCGATATTTGCGGTAAAATCGTAGCTCAGTATTTTGGGAAAGTTGGCTACAAGGAAATCGTTCACCACCATCCCTATATCGGTAGGTAGTAGCTTTCCCTTGGTGGCACCGGTATGTTCGCGCCGTTCCTTGAGCTGTGGCTCGTTGCCGGCTATATAGGGATCAGTATCCAGCAGGTAATCTTTGTAAATTCTCAGTGTACCATTATCCTGCCCCTTCGTTACATATTCGCGATTAAGAATAGTCTGAACCGTGGGTGCATAGGTAGAAGGTCTGCCGATGCCTAATTCCTCCAAGCGCCGAACCAGAGAGGCTTCCGTATAGCGTGCCGGTGGATTGCTGTAATGCTCGGTAGCGGAATATGTATACGTTTTAAGCGTATCGCCCACTGTCAGCTTAGGTAATCGCTTAACGCTACCTTCCTCTTCGTCATCTTGTTCCTCCGCCGTACTCTTATAGTTATAGGCAGCGAGGAATCCCTCGGACAGAAGCACCTCACCGGAGGCGATAAAGCGTTCACCGGTAGCGCTATTTTCGATTAAAACCTCTGTTTTTTCAAATGTAGCGTCAGCCATCTGACTGGCCAAAGTACGCGAGAGAATAAGCCGATAGAGGCGTGCTTCGCGCTCATCGCCCGGTATATTTCCCATGGCAAGATTGGTGGGGCGGATTGCTTCGTGCGCTTCCTGTGCACCTTTGCTCTTTGTTTTGTAGATGCGCCTCTGGTGGTTTGCCGCGCCCCAAGTACGGGTATTGATATCTTCCGCCATCTTTAATGCCACGGGGGATAGGTTAACCGAGTCGGTACGCATATAGGTAATCAGCCCTTCCTCGTACAGTTTTTGCGCCACACGCATAGTGGTGGATACGGGGAACCCGAGCTTGCGCGCCGCTTCCTGCTGAAGTGTGCTCGTGGTGAACGGAGCCGCCGGACTGCGCCTTGCTTTCTTCTTTTCAATACCGATAACCGTCATAGTCCCCGGCGCATTCGCTTTTAGGAAATCGATTGCCTTGTTCGCGGAAGAAAACTCGCTATTGGCATCGGCACGAAAGCGTATTTTGCCCGTTTGGGTAGAGAGCGCTGCTTGCGCCCGATAGGTAACGGTTGGCGTAAAGTTGCGTATTTCCGTCTCACGCTCACAGATCAGCCGTACGGCAACACTCTGCACGCGCCCCGCCGATAGGGAGGGCATGATGCGTTTCCATAGGAGCGGCGACAGCTCAAAGCCCACAATTCGGTCCAAAATACGCCTCGCCTGTTGCGCATCCACCAGATTGATGTTTATTTCGCGCGGTGTTTGTATCGCCTTTTTAATAGCAGTGGGGGTAATTTCGTGGAATACGATGCGCTTAGTGGGTTTGTTCTTTAGCCCGAGCACTTCGTACAAGTGCCACGCAATAGCCTCTCCTTCGCGGTCATCATCGCTTGCCAGCCATACGGTATCGGCTTGTTTTACGGCGCTTTTCAGGCGGCTCACCACCTGACGTTTATCGTCGGATACAATATAGTTTGGTTTGAAGTTGTGCGCTATATCCACGCCCAAGTCCGTTTTAGCCAGATCCCGTATATGTCCATAGGAAGAAAGTACTTTAAACTCGCTTCCCAATATCTTCTCGATGGTCTTCGCTTTGGCAGGAGACTCTACAATAACCAAGTTTCGGGCTTCATTCATATCTGCTTCGTAGGGGCTACATACGTTTGGTTTCGGCTACAAAGGTAGCAATTGAAATATAATATTTTCCGCGCCTTTGTGGAGATGCGGAGAAAAAGGGGTTACCGAGCCCGGAAAAAGGTATATACATATGATGTGATAGGTATATACCTTTTGAGCGATAGGTATATACCTTTGAAAGAATAGGTATATAACTATGGAGCGGGAGCATCGGTAATAAAAAGTGCAGAGTACGTATTTGTTCGTACCCTGCACTACTACATTGTGTTACGTTTATGCGTTAGAGTTCTTCAAAGTCGGCATCGGATATCTTGTCATCACCGCCCTTGTTCCCCGGGTTGCCCTGAGCTTTTTGCTCCGGATTGGGCTGTGCCCCGGCGGCATTCTGCTTGTAAAGCTCTTCGCTTGCCGAGTGGAATGCCTGATTCAGTGCTTCGGTGGCGCTATCGATAGCTGCCAAATCCTCGCTCTTACGGGCTTCCTTCAGGCGCGCAACGGCATCTTCAATCGCTTTCTTCTTATCGGGCGATATTTTGTCCGCGATCTCTTTGAGCTGCTTTTCGCTGTTAAAGATCATATTGTCCGCTGCGTTGAACTTATCCACCTGTTCCTTCAGCTTTTTGTCTGCTTCGGCATTGGCTTCCGCCTCTGCTTTCATGCGCTTAATTTCGTCATCGCTCAGGCCGCTGGAGGCTTCGATGCGGATTTTCTGTTCCTTGCCCGTTGCCTTATCGATAGCACTTACGTTGAGGATACCGTTAGCGTCAATATCGAAGGTAACTTCAATTTGCGGAATACCGCGCGGAGCCGGTGTAATCCCATCCAAGATAAAGCGGCCGATGCTCTTATTGTCGCTCGCTTTGGCACGTTCCCCTTGGAGCACATTAATCTCAACTTGCGGCTGATTATCGCTTGCCGTGGAGAATACTTCGCTCTTTTTGGCGGGGATGGTCGTGTTGGCGTCGATGAGCTTAGTCATTACGCCACCGAGCGTTTCGATACCTAACGACAACGGAGTTACATCCAACAGAAGCACATCTTTAACCTCACCCGTGAGCACGCCCCCTTGTATGGCGGCACCGATGGCTACCACTTCGTCGGGGTTAACGCCCTTTGAAGCTTCCTTACCGAAGATTTCGCGCACTTTTTCCTGAACAGCCGGAATTCGTGTGGAACCTCCTACCAGAATTACCTCGTCTATTTGGTCCTTAGTAAAGCCCGAGTCGCGCATAGCTTGCTCACACGGAGCAACTAAACCCTGAATCAGCTTTTCACTTAGCTGTTCAAATTTAGCCCGCGTTAGGGTCATCACTAAGTGCTTGGGTACGTTATTCACCGGCATAATATACGGCAGGTTGATATCCGTGCTGTTAGCCGACGAAAGTTCAATCTTTGCCTTTTCGGCAGCCTCCTTCAAACGCTGGAGTGCCATAGGATCTTGACGCAAATCAACCCCTTCGTTGTTCTTGAATTCCTCTGCCATCCAGTCGATGATCACGTGGTCAAAGTCGTCTCCTCCCAAGTGTGTATCGCCATTAGTGGACTTTACTTCAAAAACGCCGTCACCCAGCTCCAGGATACTGATATCGAACGTACCGCCACCAAGATCGAATACGGCAATTTTCATATCCTTGTGGGCTTTATCCAAGCCGTAAGCAAGTGATGCCGCCGTAGGTTCGTTTACAATACGCCGAACTTTAAGCCCGGCGATCTCACCGGCTTCCTTGGTTGCCTGGCGTTGTGCATCGCTAAAGTATGCCGGCACGGTGATAACGGCATCTGTCACTTCGGTGCCCAAATAATCCTCTGCCGTCTTTTTCATCTTTTGCAGGATCATTGCGGATATTTCTTGCGGCGAATAGAGCCGTCCATCCACATTGACACGTGCTGTGTTATTATCCCCGCGAACTACTTCAAACGGCACTCTGCCGATTTCTTTGCTCACGCGGTCGTAGGTTTCGCCCATGAAACGTTTAATCGAATAAATCGTTTTCTTGGGGTTAGTGATCGCCTGACGCTTGGCGGGATCTCCCACCTTACGTTCTCCGCCTTCTACAAAGGCTACTATTGAGGGCGTTGTACGCTTGCCCTCGCTATTAGATATCACTATAGGTTCGTTGCCTTCCAATACGGCTACGCAGCTGTTTGTGGTACCTAAGTCTATTCCAATAATCTTTCCCATAATTGTATGTTGTTCCTTTCTTATCGTTTTTCTTTTCCTGCGGTCCCTTACCGATGCGCTCTTCGGGCGGAACCTTCGTTCACAAGCTATTATACAAATATCGTGCCAAACCGATTTGCCCGGACAAAGAGTACCACCGAACGGACATATTCGCACCCTCCCTTCCCCCATCCCGACGCAGTGCCTCACCCCTGCCCGACAAAAGGTATATAACTATCGTGTGAAAGGTATATACCTATGCACCGAAACGTATATACCTTTTAACCGAGGGGTATATACCTATTGCAAAGTACGGTTAAGGGGATCTCAGCGCCCGTTGGGATGCGTTGCGCAGAAGTCTATAAAAATCCCCCGGCACCTTTCGATGCCGGGACAAACAACTTTAACGATTATGAAACAGTGGTGCCACCAGGAATCGAACCGGGGACACAAGGATTTTCAGTCCTTTGCTCTACCAACTGAGCTATGGCACCTTCCTTGTTTCCGTGGGAAAAGCACCTGTACGGCATCTGTTTCCCTCGAAACTGAGTGCAAAGGTACGATATTTTTCCAAACTACAAACACCTTTCCTTTCCGTCGTAGTGAACAAATTGGATTTTCGATTGTTCTTCCTCGTGGCAGGGTACCCAAAAGAGCATTAGTTCCTGCACGGAAATTATTGAGTATGAAGTTATCGGCATTTAAATTCGATTTACCTAAACATTTGATAGCCATGGAGCCCTCTCCCGTAAGAGACGAATCGCGGCTCATGGTGCTCCACCGCAAAAGCGGCGAAATTGAACACAAAGAATTCAAGGATATCCTCGGATACTTCGGCAAAGGCGATTCCTTTGTGTTTAACGATACAAAGGTCATTCCGGCTCGCCTCTACGGAGTGAAGGAAAAAACAGATGCCCGCATCGAAGTATTCCTCCTGCGCGAACTGGACGAAAGCAACAAGCTGTGGGACGTATTGGTGGATCCCGCGCGAAAAATACGTATCGGCAACAAAATTTGCTTCGGCCCCGACCGCTCCCTTATAGCCGAAGTGGTGGGCAATACCGTAAACGGCGGGCGCGCGCTCAAGTTCCAATACGACGGGCAACACGAGGAATTCAAAAGTTATATATATGCGTTGGGCGTGCCACCACTGCCCGATTACATCAAACGTCCGGTGGTAGAAGAGGACTTTGAGCGTTATCAGACCGTATTCGCTAAGCACGAAGGCTCCGTAATAGCCCCCGGTGCCGGATTACATTTCAGCCGTGAGCTGATGATTCGCCTGGAATTGGCGGATATACGCAAAGCGTTCCTCACGGTGCACTGCGGTTTGGAAAATTTGGAGGATAAAAAAGTAGAAGATCTGTCCAAACATAAGAAGAACAACGAGAAAATGATCGTTTCCAACGAATGCTGCGAAAAGACGCGCCTCTCCGTAGAAGCCGGCAAAGAGGTGGTTGCTGTGGGATGCTCCACCCTTCGCGCTCTGGAAACGGCAGTCAGCACCGATGGATTATTAAAGCCCTTTGACGGATGGACCAACCTATATATCACCCCGCTGAACGAGGATAAACCGTACGAAGCTCGCTTGGCTACATCGCTCGTTACAGGCTTTCATATGAGTTGCTCCCAAGCATTGTTTATGACTTGCGGTATGGGCGGCTACAAACCGGTGATGAAAGCATACAAATTAGCCATCAAAGAGGGCTATAAGTTCGGCATTTACGGGGATGCCATGCTGATTACCGACTGATGCCTCTCCTTTGCGTTGCATTAGGTAGTAACATGGGCGATAGGCGTGCCAAACTTATAAACGCTTTGCACGCCTTAAACGAGCAAATCGGCTCCGTAGCAGCCGTTTCTCCCTTTATAGAAACCGCGCCGCAGGGGTTTGATAGTGACCGTTTGTTCCTTAACGCCGCCGCAATCCTGCGTACCGATTTGCGCCCGGAAACCATTTTGCACCGCACACAAAGCATCGAACAACGCTTAGGTAGGCTACAAAAAAGCAGTCCGAGGGACGGGTACGCCGATCGTCCTATAGATATCGACCTACTCCTATACGATTCCCTTGTGACAGAGACGGATCAACTGACCATTCCCCATCCGCTGATGCACAAAAGGGACTTTGTTTTGCTGCCGTTGAGCCGTATCGCTCCCACTTGGGTACACCCTGTTCTGAATCGAACGATTATCGATCTGTTCCACAATGTACGAAACTGATTCACTGCAGGATACCATCATTGCCCCCGCATCGGGGAGAGGCGGCGCCGTAACGCTGATACGTCTTTCCGGAAAAGAGCTACAACCGCTTCTGCTAAAGCACTTTCGCTCCGCTAAACCGCTATGCCATGCGCATGCCCTCTACGGACATATGCTGGACGGGGAGGAACTGATTGACGAAGTGGTACTTACCTATTTTCAAGCACCACACAGCTATACCGGCGAGGATACTGCTGAAATTGGCTGCCACGCATCCTCCTACATCGTGGAACGTATCCTCAATTGCTTCATCCAAAGCGGTGCGCGCATGGCAAATCCGGGCGAATTCACGCTTCGGAGCTATCTGAACGGCAAAAGAGATTTGGCGGAAGCTGAGGCTGTTGCTGATCTGATTCATGCCGAGGGGGAGGCGCAACACCGCTTAGCGATGGCGCAGCTCCGGGGCGATTATAGTCAAACGCTATCGGATGTACGCCGGCGCTTCATCGAATTTGCCTCACTCATTGAGCTGGAACTGGACTTTTCCGAGGAAGATGTAGCCTTTGCCGACCGCGATCGCCTTATTGCTCTTGCCCAAGAGGTACGCACGCAAATCCGCGCCCTTATCGATAGTTACCAAACCGGCCGTAAGATTCGCAACGGAATTGCTACCGTGATTTGCGGCATTCCCAACGCCGGAAAGAGCGCACTGCTCAACGCTTTGCTTCGAGAAAATAGAGCCATTGTGAGCGATATTGAGGGAACAACGCGCGATACGGTCAGCGAAACCATATTTATCGGCGGATACCCCTTCAGAATAATCGATACTGCCGGCTTGCGTCACACGGATAATCCCATTGAGCAGCTCGGCGTGGCGCGCTCGAGGGAAGCCCTGAGCGAAGCCGATATCGCGCTGTTGCTTATCGATGCAACCCGCTGTGCAGGCGAGCAGAACCTCGCGCAGCAGCTCAAAATAGCAGATGAAATTAAAGCTCCTGCCCTGTGTGTGCTCAATAAAATCGATTTGCTTGACGAACGCTCCCAAACAGAGCTTTCGGAGCGCATAACGGTTCGCATGCCGAAGTATCCGCTTTTGCTCGTTTCCGCTAAAGAGCGGACCGGACTAAAGGCGTTGGAAGAGGCAATGGTGCGCCTATCCGCCACTAATTCCACCGAACAAGCCTCCGTAATTGTAACCAATCTTCGGCACCTGGAACTACTCGAAAAGGCGGATAAGGGGCTCGATGCCGTCCTCAACGGCCTGAAGCGCAACACCGATAGCGCACTGATTGCCCTCGAACTGCGTACCGCTATCAACGCCATTGGCGAAATTACCGGCGAAACCATTCGCGATAACGACATCCTCGGGCACATCTTCGCCAACTTCTGTATTGGAAAGTAGCGCGCACTACCGGCTATGATCCGGCCACTTCAGGTGTAATAGCGCATTTACGCTCTGATAAGACGAGCGCCTCCCCGACGGGCGTATATTATTCTACGACGCTCAAGACGGCGCATTCCTAAGACTTGAAGAATATGCCGCCCGTGATGTAGAGTATTTCGAGGTGCTGAAAGTAGATAAACTCCTCCTGCGACCCGATATTTTTAGATAGATTGCCCGTTATTTATAATGCGTTGATTGTACGCCCAATAGATTTCGTCAAAATTAAGCACCTGTTGGACTTTTCCAGCAGGGCTTATTTTAATGATAAACGGGTGTCCCGTGTAACGTGGACGACCTGTGAAGTCGAGGTGGAAATACCTGTACTCGTTACGCTCGGCAGCGGAGGGCTGCACGATATCAAACCCGTGCTGTGCCGCATACTGTTTTGCGATGTCGTTATAATCTTTCATACTCCTGTTTGCAAATTTAGTTGTTATCACACTAAAAACGGCAAAATCGCTTAGAAGCAGGGGATTTTCTCTCTGCTTCTTACATTTTTGTTGCTGTGTTGTTCGCTACGACCAATAATCACTTTTATTGGTTGAGTATCAATTAAATAGATTATAAGACTTATATGCTGCATCGGCAAATAACCGCCGCCATTCCTCTCTCTGTCCCGTTCCATTCCCCTCTCTTATCCTGCCCTATCCTTCTCTCAGCTTCGCCCATTCCTCTCTCTGCCCCCTCCCGCACCTCCTCCCGAAACCTATATACCTTTCCCTTGAAACTTATATACATATCACTCAATAGGTATATACATCTGGCGCGAGAGGTATATACCTTTCGGGATGATCGTAGGAGGGGGTGCGAAGAGGGGCGGGAGAAGATGCGTAAGAGGTTGGGGGGATGTTTCGCGTTGGATCGGCGCAGTTAAGGGGCAGGATTGTGGAATCGTTCCGCATCGGACCGGCTTGATTGAGGGAAAGAAGTAGTGGAATGGGAGCGGCAGGGGAATCGTTCCGCATCGGACCAGCTTGATTGAGGGAAAGAAGCAGTGGAGTGGGAGCGGCAAACGAGACTCGAACTCGCGACCCTCAGCTTGGGAAGCTGATGCTCTACCAACTGAGCTACTGCCGCATTAGGTGCCACGCATCAAGCATAGCGGTGCAAAGGTAGTGCTTTTTAGTAAATCACAAACAACTCGCTGTAAAGAAAATGACGAAAAGCATCGTTTGTATGTGACAGATGATTAGTGTCGGGCTACAGACGGATTGGTGCGGACACGTGGGCGGATTAGTGTCAATATGCGATAATGGGGGAAATTGAACAAATGGCAGAATATGGTGCGCAGGCGGATGGGGAAGCGAGGATGAATAGGAGGGATGCGCTGTGGTTGTGCAGGCGACATTTTCGTCAGTGAAAATTGGAAATTATCGGAGGTTTTTGGGTCACTTTTGCTCAGCTTTAATTGAGTTCGATTAGTTCTGATCTGCTCTAAAAGTGAGGAGGATAGGGTAGAGTCGCGAGAGAGAATCGGCTTTCAGAAGAAAAAGGTAACTTTGGCGGTTGGAAGAATAAGCCGTTTGTTGAAAATATGACAGATCCTAACACCGAAACACAAGGAAAAGAACCCCTTTCTGAAGGACTGAAAGGGCTGACCTCAAGAGCAAATCGCAACATCTTTATGGTGGCTTTGCTCTGCTTAATCCTACTTTTACTCATCGTATTTGGCAAGCCTGCATGGGGCTACATGAGTTGTTTTTTGGGCGCTTTTACCATCTTTGTGCTGCTCCGCGGACAGATGCGGCGGCTCACTGAGCGTCATCACTGGAAAAGAGGCGGTGCCGCTCTACTGTTAGTGGGCGAGGCAATTGTGTTTTTCCTTATTCCATTGGGAGGAATTGTATCGATGCTGATAGATGTATTCAGCAACACAACCATCGATTATAATGCTATTATGCAGCAAGTTAACGAATGGAATGCCAAAGTTGAAGAGCAGTTCGGCATCACGCTGCTCACGATAGATAATCTCGGGTATATATCTTCATTCGGGCAACGCGTGGTGAGTATGCTCGTAAGTGGCACCTATTCGCTGATAATCAATAGCATAATGATGCTGTTTGTGCTTTTTTATATGCTGTACGAACGCAGCGCCTTTGAAAATGCCATTATGGAACTGTTGCCCTTTTCGCGCGATAATAAGCGCATCCTTGTGAGGGAATCGCGCAGCATCATTGTGGCAAATGCGGTGGGCATCCCACTACTTGCCATTATTCAGGGCATTTTTGCCTACATCGGGTACCTCATTTTCGGGGTAAAAGCAGCGTTGTTTTACGCAGTGCTGACGGCCTTTTCGACCATTATCCCCGTGGTTGGCACGATGATTGTATGGATACCTTTGGGCATTTATTTTGCGCTAACCGCCAATTGGGTGGGAGCCATCGGAATATGGGCATATGGACTGATTGTGATAGGCGGCTCGGACAATGTGGCGCGACTTTTGTTACAGAAGAAATTAGCGGACATTCATCCGCTTATCACCATATTTGGGGTTATTTTCGGTATGAGTTTGTTCGGTTTTTGGGGTGTAATCTTCGGGCCACTACTAATTTCTCTACTTATTCTGTTTATCAATATGTTCCGGCACGACTATGTGCCCGGCTCAACGGCTAAGCCACGCGTAACCACTTCGTACGAGCCTTCGGAGCAAGGAAAGCGCTTCAACAAGGTGATAAAGGAAACTGCAGAGAAAATTGCCCTACCAAAAAAGGAAAAGTGATACCTTACGATTTTGTTCATTACCTTTGTCCGTGATTGAGAAATGTGATGCATCAACTATAGTAGGATCATAGCTAAATGCTCGATATAATGAAGAAGTTTTTCTTATTAACCCTAAGGATGGGCATATTTGCCGGAATCGTTACGCTGTTGGGCGGTTGCGGTTCCGCAAAGGATGTTCTTTATCTTCAGGACGTTACCACCGGTGAACGGCAACAATATATACATGCTGACCCCCTAATCCAGCCGGGCGACATACTATCCATAACCGTAAATAGTAAAAACCCAGAATTGGCTGCTCCGTTCAACTTACCTATGGTGAGCTACACAGGCGCATCGTCGCGAGGTATGGGCATCCAGTATCTGCAAGGGCACTTGGTCAATAACGATGGCAGTATAACTTTCCCATTATTAGGTAAAATCAATGCGGCGGGGCTAACCAAGCAACAACTTACGGATAAGATTGCAAGAGAGCTAATTGCCGGTAATTATCTGCAAGATCCCATCATCACTATTACGTATCAGAACTTCAAAATATCCGTATTGGGGGAAGTGAACCATCCGGGTTCATTTACTGTTAACAATGAACGTATATCCCTATTGGATGCTATCGGCATGGCGGGCGATATGACTATATACGGCAGACGGGACAATGTGACTATAGTGCGCGAAATAGATGGCGAGCGAACGATATTTGTACATGATCTGCGCTCGAAAGAGTTCTTTACGTCGCCCTGCTATTATCTGATGCAAAACGATGTGGTTATCGTCCATCCGAATAACATTCGTGTACAGATGAGCGGTATCAACCAAAACAACAATGTAGGAGTATGGCTGAGCGTTATCAGTAGTGCCACTTCGGTAGCAACGCTTGTAATGACTCTGACGCGCCTAGGTAATAAGGCAAACAAATAGAAACCACCATTCCACTACAGAAAAGAAACCTAAGTTCCTCATGGATTACAATCAAAGCGAACGGAAAGAATCCTTTGGAAGCGAAATTCCGGTAAATAATTCCTCGGCATCGTTTATAACGCTATCAGACATTCTCTATATACTGAAGCGTAATTGGTATTGGTTCGTCGTTGTGTTTGTGGTAAGCCTCTGTATGGCATTCCTTTACCTAAAACGAACGTCACCTACCTACCAGCGGACCGCTTCCATACTGATTAAAACAACGCCCGACGGGACCTCGGCGCTTACGGAAGCTTTACAGAACAGCGGATTTGCGGCAGCAGGTGGCGGACGAAGCGAAATAGAAAACGAGGAGCAAATATTGAAAACAGATCTTGTGATAGGTGAGGTGATAAAGCGCCTGCAACTCAATATCGCGTATCTCAAGGACGAAGGTTTTCGAAAACAGGATCTGTACCGTAAATCCCCGATACAGATTGATTTTATCAATGATAATGTTGCCGAGGATCTCTCCCTTCGTGCAGAGTGGCTCGGGGTAGATTCGGTACGGCTCACGCACTTCAAAAGCAGCTTACACGGATCATTTGGTAGTAGCATCGTCGTAGCTTATGGAGATTCTGTTGCTACACCATTGGGCAAATTGTATGTATCAAAGTCAGCTCTCTTTCCTACTTTCAAGGAGTTTGGCACATTAGATATCAAAAAAACGAGACATGAAGCTGTATTGTCACAATACAAAAAATGGTATTCCGTAGCACCGCAAGGGAAAAGCTCTACCGTTATTATGCTTTCGATGCGGCATCATAACCCCAATATAGCTACTGACTTCCTCAATACGCTCATTACCGTGTATAACGAAAACGCACGCAACGACAAAGTGCGCATAGCAGAACATACGGAATCGTTTATTGATGAACGGCTTGCCATCATTAGTAACGAGTTGGGCACGGTGGATAGCGATATCGAACGTTTTAAGCAAGAACACAGTATTGCTGATATAGAGAGCGAAGCAAAAAGCTATATCACCGGCTCGGCTGAAATTACCCGCCGGCTAATGGAGGTGAACAATCAACTCGCTGTAGCTAACTTCCTTAAAGAATATCTATCCGATCCGCGGAATGAGAATCAGCTGATCCCGGCTAACGTGGGGCTAACGGATCAGAATGCTAATTCGCTTATCAGTGAGTACAATACGCTTCTGCTCAAACTGGAACAGCTGGTTGCCACCGGTAGCGATAAAAACCCAATGATTGAAACGCTTAACAACCAGATCGCCGCTATGCGTCAAGCTGTTATAAAGACTGTAGATAACCAAATCAACGCTCTAACTATTCAGCTGCGCTCAATTAGTCGGGAAGAAGGAAAAACGCGTGGCAGCATCTCATCGGTACCTATGAAGGAAAAGATCGTAGGCTCCATCTATCGCGACCAAAAGGTGAAGGAATCGCTTTATCTATTCCTTTTGAATGCACGCGAGCAAAATGCGCTCAACAAGGAGGGGATAGAAGCTAACACACGTATTATTCAGCCTGCAACCGGTAGTTCTAAGCCAATTGCGCCCCGAAAAAGTATCATATGGCTTGTGGCGGTGCTCTTAGGGCTACTGATACCCTCCGGCATACTTTACCTGCGTATGTTGCTCAATAACAAGGTGCGCGGTCGGAAGGATTTAGATACCTATACTACTATACCGTTCTTAGGCGAAATTCCTTATGTTCGACATCACCACGGCACGAATAAGAGTCGTGCAAAATGGACAGATCTTCTTTTGCGCAAAAGCAAACGTCGGAAACGCGAACAAAAGCGACAGGAGCGCGCTCGTAATATATTGGTAGTGCGTCACGATACGCGCAGCGTGGTGAGCGAAGCCTTTATGGTGCTCCGTACCAATCTATCGTTTATGTCGCGCGAGGGAACGCCTCCACAGGTAATAATGCTTACTTCCGCCATCTCCGGTTCAGGGAAAACATTTACCTCCGCTAATTTGTCCGCCTCTTTAGCTATGCTCGAAGGAAAAAAGGTACTCCTAATGGATACGGATTTACGCAAGGGAAGTCTTTCGGATGCGCTTCAGAACAAATTGTCGCGTCATACCGCCGGTTTGTCGGGTTACTTAGCTAACAATAAGCTTAGTAAGGAGGATGTGATTGTTTCCATTGACGTGGAAGCCGGTTTCGACTTTATTCCGGCTGGCGCTATTCCTCCCAATCCTACCGAACTGCTTCTCAGCAAACGATTTGAGCAACTTATTGAATCACTTAGGGCGGAATACGATTATATCATTATTGACAATGTTCCCTATTTGAATATGGCAGACGCTCAAATCTCTAACAGAGTGTGCGATATGACCCTCTTCATAGTTAGAGAAGGGCACTTGCCGCGTCATATGCTTGCCGATATGCAACGCATGTTCCTCGAAAAGCGTTTCCGCAATATGACCCTCGTCCTTAACGCAAGCGGTGCCTCAAGCAGTACGACCGGTTACTACTATAGTTATTACGGAAGTTACAGCAACGGGTATGAGTACGGAACTTATGGTAAGGAAACCGACTAATTACCGGTGTTGGGATTTCTCCATAGGGATGTAAACATCATTGAAGCCGGATGGCTCCGTGGCATGAGTGATATTCATTGTCACCTCCTGCCAGGGGTGGATGATGGTGTTGCCGATATAGAGGAAAGCTTGGAGCTGATGCACCTGATGCGTGAATGCGGTATCTGCCGCGTTAGCTTCTCGCCCCACGTATTTTCGCTCTATCCGAATAATAATTCCACCACGCTACGGGAGCGCTTCGATACGGTAAAACCCATCTATCAGGAGGAGGGAATGCCCTGCTTCCTCGGGGGCGAATACATGATTGACGAGCACTTTGAGGAGCGAATTGCCGAGCCTTTGCTACATATTGGCACAAGTGACCGATTGCTCGTTGAAACAAGCTTTGCTGCACCCGCTTATAACTTTATTGAGCACCTCTTTTTGCCGTTTACCTATGGAGCCGTTCCCGTAGTGGCACATCCCGAGCGCTTCCTCTTTCTCTCAATGGAGGAATACGACAAAATCAAGTATAATGGCTGCCTTTTCCAGCTTAATCTCTTCTCGCTGTGCGGAATGTACGGTGAGAGCGTTCGCAAACGAGCCACTCAGCTTTTGAAAGAAGGCTACTACGACTATGTTGGAACCGATATGCATAAGCCCGAAGTTCTTCGCAAGTTTGTGCCACGAGCCGTTATGCCGCGAAGCTTTGAGCGTCCCATACGCACACTTATTGAAGCAAACGATACCCTTTTTAGCTGATTATGAATACAAACGAACGTGATGGCCTCCTTCAAGGGGTACTTTTTGTCGCTTTCTTTTCTGCAGCTGCTTTGCTCGTGGGGCAGTGGCCTTTGTTTAGTCAAACGCTACGCCTTTCACCTCTCATTATTGGCGTGCTGATGGGGATGATATACGCTAATACGTTGCGTGGGAGCTTTCCTGCTGAGTGGGAGCCGGGGCTCAAATTTTCAGCGAAACGTATTCTTCGTTTGGCGATTGTTTTTTACGCGTTCCGCCTTTCCGTGAGCGACTTTGTGGCTGCCGGCTGGGGTGCTTTCCTCGTAGATCTTACCATAGTAACGACTACTGCGCTACTCGGTTTGGGCGTGGGGAGACTATTGCACCTTGATCGCGACACATCGCTGTTAGTCGGTTCGGGAAGTGCTATCTGCGGAGCGGCCGCCGTTTTAGGTACTGAATCCGTGCTTAAGGCTAAACCGGAGAAAACGGTGGTTGCCGTTGCTACCGTGGTGCTCTTTGGTACGCTGAGCATGTTCCTCTATCCGCTCATTCATAGTACCGGTATTTTGGGGCTTACGCCGCATCAAATGGCTATTTACACCGGTAGTACCGTGCACGAGGTGGCTCACGTGGCCGGAGCCGGTGGTGCTATGGGAGAGGAGATTGCCGCTACCGCTACCATTACCAAGATGCTTCGCGTAGTGTTGCTGGCGCCTTTCCTGGTGATTGTGGGATTCTTTTGCGGAAAGCGAACTGCTGCAACTGAGGGCAAGAGCCGTATTCCCATTCCTTGGTTTGCCATTTGGTTTTTGGCACTCATCTTTGTTAATACGCTGCTGAGCCAAGCCGCTACGTCAGTAGGATTAGCCGATTTGTACACTACGATTACCGGCAGCATCAAAAAGATCGATGATTTTGCTCTCACGATGGCGATGGTAGCGCTGGGGATGGATGCTACGTTTGCCAAGTTCCGATCTGCCGGTGCGAAGCCCTTCCTGCTGGCACTCATCCTCTACGTGTGGCTGACCGTCGGCGGCTACCTGCTGGTACGCTTCGCCCTCCCCTAACGTGCTAATTTAATCCATATATTGCGGCTTCCGAAACAAACCTTTTTTCTTCGGAATGACAATTTAAGCGGGCGGTACCCAATCGGTGCTGCCCGCCTCTTTGTATAGTCTCTTTGAAGCGTTTCTTCCATTCAGTGCAACCAATCCTCCATACCTTTTCGATAAATTGTTTCAATGATTTGTACGAATCCTTTAAAGTACGCGTATAAATCCTTTAAGTAGTTTATATAAATCATTTAAAGGATTTATCGAACATCTATAGAGGAATAAACAAAAACATCCCTAAGAAGGAAAGAACTCCTTCGTAGGGATGGGCGAATTGTTTCCTAATAGAAATGCTTTGTTGGGTGGGTTAGAGGGAATGGGCGCGGTTCTTTTGGGTGGAGAGCATACCGCAGGCGGCGGCTATGTCCTCGCCACGGGAGGCTCGCACGGTTGCGGAGATGCCTAATTCCTCAAGGGCGCGGCAGAATTGAGCGAGCCGCTCCTCATCGCATCGCGGAAGGGATACGCCGGGGATGGCGTGGTAGCGTATCAAATTGACGCGGCAGTTGAGCGATCGGAGTAAGCGATGCAGCCGTTTGGCGTGCGCTAAGGTATCGTTCAATCCGCCAAAGACGATGTACTCAAAGGTGAGTCGCCTTTGTCCGATGAAATTGTATTTTGCCAACTTCTTCAAAAGCTCCTCTAACGGTACGGCGCGCTCTACGGGCATCAGGTTCATTCGCTCCTCATGGAAGGGCGAGTGAAGGCTGATTGCCAGGTGGGCATCGCACTCTTCGAGGAAGCGCGTCAGCCCCGGCTCTACCCCTACGGTAGAGAGCGTTATGCGTCTCGGGCTCATGGCAATCCCCTTAGGTAGCGTGAGGCACTCAATGGCTTTGAGCACGTTGGATACATTGTCCAGCGGCTCGCCCATACCCATAAACACGATGTTGGTAATATTTTTCCGCTCGGGGAGCGAAAGGTACTGATTAACAATCTCTGCGGTGGTGAGATTGCCGTTAAAGCCCTGCTTTCCGGTCATACAGAAAAGGCAGTTCATTTTGCATCCCATCTGCGACGAAATACAGAGCGTGGCGCGCTCCTTTTCGGGGATGTAAACCGCTTCCACGCAGTGTCCTTCGCGAGGCGCATAGAGATATTTTCGCGTACCGTCACGCGATTCCTGTACCGCAACGGGTTCTTCCCTGCCAATAGTGGCGCGTTCCTTGAGAATGGTACGGAACTTTAGCGATATATTGGTCATTTCGTCGAACGAAACAACGCATTTTTTGTACAGCCATTCGGCGAGTTGCCTGCCGGCGTAGCGTGGCATGCCCAAAGATACGGCAAAGGACGCCAGCTCATCGTCGTTCAAGCCGAGCAGCTCGAGCTTAGGTCTGTTCTCGTTGTCGCTTGCCATTGTGTCACTCTACCGGTTCAAAGTCAATCAATCTGCGTTCCGGATCGCAGGAAACTACGCGAACGCGAATGCTTTCCCCCAAGCGATAGACGCGTTTGGTGCGTCTTCCGATGAGCGAGAAGCCGGCTTCGTCCATTTCGTAGAAGTCGTCTCCCAGCATACGTATGGGCACAAGCCCGTCGCAGCCGCTTTGCGTCAGTTGAACGTATAGGCCCCATTCGGTAACACCGGATATAATGCCATCGAATACTTTGCCTATTTTTGTATCTAAGTAGCGAACCTGCATATACTTAACAGAGGCGCGTTCCGCTTTGGTAGCGGTTACTTCGCACTCAGATACATGTTTCGCCACTTCGCTGAGCTCGTTGTAGTTCACGCTCTTAGCCTTATCGAACAGATAACGATCGATGAGGCGGTGCACTACTAAGTCGGGGTAGCGGCGTATGGGTGAAGTAAAGTGCGTGTAGAAGTCAAATCCCAGCCCGAAGTGCCCTATATTGTCGCAGCTATAGTAGGCAGTCATCAGTGTGCGGATCAGTACCATCTGCACGAGCGGTTCCCTGGGAGTATCGGAAATTTGGTCCAAAACGCGATTAATGATGCGTGCGGTTGGTTTGGCTTCTTTGCGGAGCTTCATAGAGAGCAGATTGCTTTCATCGAGGTATTCCGCTGCCTGCTTGAAGGAATATTCGTCAATTGGCGGATGTACACGGTAAATAAAGGCGCGTTGGTTTTTAGGTTTCGGGCCACGTGTGGGATGCGTAATGCGTTTGGCTACCGTGCGATTAGCGAGAAGCATAAACTCCTCGATTAGTTCGTGGGAAGTACCGTTCTTTATGGTTTGTACGCCGATGGGATTGCTCTTTTCGTCTAATACGAATTTAGTTTCGGTAGAGCTGAAGTTAATACTGCCGTTTTTGAAGCGCTCTTTACGTAGCTTTTGCGCCATCTTGTCCAATAGGAGCAATTCTTCGGCATATTCGCCGTTTCCTTCGTCCAAAATGGTCTGAACTTCGTCATAAGTGAAGCGTCTGTTGCTGTTGATTACGGTGTGACGTATACGGAAGTCGGCAATTTGCGCGTTTGCGCTATCCATTGTGAATATTACGGAGAAGCAAAGCCTATCCTCGTTCGGTTTGAGAGAACAGATGTCGTTGCAGAGCCTTTCCGGCAGCATGGGTACGGTTCTATCGACCAAATAGACGCTACAACCGCGGTCGTACGCCTCTTTGTCTATAACGGAGCCCGGTTGCACGTAATGGCTCACGTCGGCAATATGCACACCAATTTCCCATTTATCGGTGCCGAGCCGGCGAATGGAGAGAGCATCGTCGAAATCCTTTGCATCATCCGGATCGATGGTAAAGGTGGTTACCGAGCGAAAGTCCTCCCGAACGGCAAGATCTTCCTTAGTAATGGTAGCATCCAGCTCATTGGCAGCCGCTTCCACGTTCTTTGGATAGCGATAGGGTAGATCGAATTCGGCCAAAATAGCGTGCATTTCGGTATCCGCCTCGCCACTTTTGCCCAAAACGTCGGTAACTCGTCCCACGGGATTCTTGCTCTTGTCATCCCATTTGACCATATGAACCACCGCCTTTTCGCCATCCTTTGCTTTCTCAAAGCTACCTTTAGGCAGCATTATGTCACTATCGAGGTACTTATCTTTGGTAACTAAGAACGCAAAGTCCCCCTTTTGTTCAATTGTGCCTACAAAGTCTTCCTTGCGCCGTTTAGTCACTTTGACCACTTCGCCCTCGTTTTTCTTCCCTTTCTTATGGGCAAAGAGGCGAATTTGTACGGTATCGCCGTCCAATGCGTGGTGCCTATTGCGCTCACTGACCGCTATTTCCGCATCTCCGGTGGAAGCGGAGTGGTATCCGTTACCGTGCCGTTCGAAAGTAGCTTCGATCAGTCCGAGCTCGCCATTAAAGTGATATTTGCCACGACCTATAAATTTCAGTTGTTTTTCCTCACAGAGTCGCGTCAGCACTGCCTTAACAAATTCGCGTTGTTCCTTGTTTACGGCACCAACGGCGGCAGATACTTGCCGATAGTTATAGTTGCCGCCCGGATTACTCTCGAAGAAGTGCTGTATACGGGCAACCGCTTTTTCGTCAAAGCGCGGTTTTTGTTTGCCGTTTTTCTCGGAAGTTCGTTTGCTTTTTGCTTCCGTATGGCTTGTTTTTGTTTCTCTTTTCCTCATTCTATAGTGTGGTTTTTGGTTCTTTATTGCGGAGGACGGTACTTGCCGGCATACTTATCCCCGAGAATACTCAGGTAACTGATGTAGCGCGACTCCGCCACCCGTCCCTCAGCCAAAGCGGCCCGTACGGCGCATCCAGGCTCGTTTAGGTGACGGCAGTTACTAAATCGGCACTGACTGCTTAGAGCGAAAAATTCCCTAAAGTAGTGAGCCGTGTCGCGTTCGTCCATTTCGAGCGTTCCGAAGCCCTTTATTCCCGGAGAATCAATCAGATAGCCTCCATCGAGTGAAGGAATCATTTCGCTGGTAGTAGTGGTATGCGTTCCCGTGCCGTGATGTTCGCTTACGGCACCGGTAGGCAGCTGAGCCTCAGGAAGTAACATATTTATTAGAGAGCTTTTGCCTACGCCGGAGTGACCCGCTACTAACATTACTTTTCTCGCAATCAGTTTTTGCACCGCTTCCTTCCCCTCACCGCTCACCGATGAGGTTCTCAATACGTTATAACCAATGGAGCGGTATAAATGTTCATTTTCTTCGGCAATTTGAGTCAATCCTAATTCCGGCCACAAATCTGCCTTGTTGAATAGGAGTGTAACCGGTACATTGTACGCTTCGGCGGTAGCTAAAAATCGATCGATAAAGGTGGTTGTGGTGAGCGGTTTAGCCATAGTAACCACTAAGAGCGCCCCATCCACGTTTGCCGCTAAAATATGCGATTCTTTGGATAGGTTGGTCGCTTTGCGAATAATGTAGTTCCGCCGCGGACGGATACCGGCAATCATAGGCGTAGAGCCGGTTTCAGCCTCCTCCACCTCTACGATATCGCCCACCGCCACCGGTGAAGTAGAACGGGCGCCCTTGAGCCTGAGATTGCCCTTTACGAGCGCTTCGGCAACCTGTCCCGTGGAAGAATACGCCACACGGCACACATTGCCCACAACACGGAGCACCAATGCGGTTTGCATAAGCCTATTCCGCTTGCAACAGATTACTCATTGCAAGGGAAAACTACCTATACGGTGAGGATTTCCTTTTCTTTTGCCGCGTAGATATTGTCTGCTTCCTCAATATACTTATCGTGAAGCCGTTGCATTCTATCTTCGGCATCTTTGCCCACATCCTCGGGAAGCGCGTCGTTTTTCACGCTTTTGCGGATTTTATCGATGGCATCGCGGCGCGCATTACGGATACTGATTTTGGTTTCTTCCACTTCGCCTTTCACCTGCTTAACCAGCTGTTTACGCCGTTCCTCCGTTAGGGGCGGAATACCGATGCGTACAATTTCGCCGTTATTCTCCGGCATAATGCCCAAATTGGAGTCGATTATTGCCTTTTCGATATCCTTAATGATCTTTTTCTCCCACGGAGTGATCACAATGCTACGTGCATCCGGGATGGTAATGGATGCCACTTGGCTAAGCGGAGTAGGTGAACCGTAGTATTCCACCCTAATGTCGTCCAAAAGTTTCGGATTAGCTTTGCCGGCACGGATGCGGGCGAGCTTTTCTTCAAGATACTCCGTACCTTTTTTCATAGCCGATTCGGCTGTGGCTACATATTCGTCAATCTGTTGCATAGTGTATTTTCGTTTGTTATTTGTTTTCAACCAAAGTACCGAGCGGTTCGCCCTTCATCAAGCGGAGCAAATTGCCTTCTTTGTCCATATTGAATACTCGGATGCGCAACCCGTTGTCGCGCGCAAGAGTCATAGCGGTTAGGTCCATAATTTTTAATCCCCGGCTATAGACTTCATCGTAGGAAATACGTTCAAATCGTGTAGCAAAGGGATCTTTCTCGGGATCTGCCGTGTAAATTCCGTCCACGCGTGTACCTTTAAGCATAAGGTCCGCCCCTATTTCCACGGCACGGAGTACCGAAGCGGTATCGGTGGTGAAGAAGGGATTGCCCGTACCGCCCGCTATCAGAGCCACTTTCCCTTCAGCCAGTGCCGCTTTGGCGGCTCCCGCCGAATAGTGCGTGCCGATGGGCGACATAGGATGCGCGGTAAAGAGCACTGCCGGCTGTCCGGCGGCTTCCAAAGAGGAGGTGAGCGCCAACGAGTTAATTACGGTGGCGAGCATGCCCATACTGTCGCCGGTTACACGGTCGAATCCGGCTGCCGCACCCGCCATTCCGCGGAATATGTTGCCTCCGCCAATCACGATGGCTATTTGGTTTCCCAAGGAAACGGAATCCTTTATGGCTTGCGCATAGCTATCCAAGCGCGCCTTATCCAATCCCTCTTTTTGTGCTCCTGCCAACGATTCGCCGCTCAACTTGAGCAATATTCTGTTCGCCATCTCTCTTCTTTTTCTGTTTACTTTACGCTTTGCGAGCAAAAAGCACCGCCTTATGCCCATACCTCCCACAAAGTAACCGATTTTTTGCGATGTTTCCAACAGAGCCGCTCACACCCCGTTCCGAAAGGTATATAACTTTCGATCAAAATGTATATAAGTTCCGTGGCAGGGGTATATAACTTTCATTTGATAGGTATATAACTTTTTTCGCGAGAGGGGATACCTGTTCGGAGCGGAAAAGTTGCGTTCCGCGGATATGTAGTATATTTGCACCGTAAGCGCGCTGTATGCCCTTTGCGGCAAAGGCGCTGCGCTAATGAAAAAGGAAGAATAAAGGAAGATTGAAATTATGAAGAAGTTAGTTCTGATGTTTTCGGTTTTGTTGCTCTCCGTAGTAGCATTGAACGCTCAGGAAGTGCAGAAACAAACCAAAGGAGCCGCTATCAGTGCTCCAGAAGAACAGTTCGATTTTGGAACGATAAAGGAGGCAGACGGCCCTGTAACCCATGCCTTTACCCTAAAGAATGTAGGCAACGCGCCTTTGGTGATTACACGTGCTTCGGCATCGTGCGGATGTACTAAACCCAAATTCAGCACCGAACCGATTGCTCCGGGTAAAAGTACCAAAATCGAAGTCACCTACAATCCTGCCGGTCGCCCCGGTCAGTTTGTAAAAACGGTTGCTGTGTACAGCAATGGGAAAGAGGGCGCTTTTATCCTCCGTATTAAGGGCGTAGTAGAATAATAGCCCCCTTCGGGCGGGGCGTAGCACGCAAACCGGGTATGACCAAGCTGTTGAAATTCATTCTTTGTGGGATGGCGGTACTGATTTCCGGCATCTCGCTTTGGGGGCAAACCATCTCCTTTGCGCAAAGTGTCCATAACTTTGGCTTGGTAGCGGAGGAAAAAGGCAGCGTGAGTTGCGTCTTTCCTTTTACCAATACGGGCGATAAGCCACTGGTTATCACGGCGGTACGCGTGGATTGCGGCTGTACAACGCCGGGCTACTCGCTTGCTCCCGTCGAACCGGGGCAATCCGGTCAAATATCGGTTAGCTTCGATCCGGAGCGCCGCCCCGGCGGATTTGTCAAAAAGATTCGCGTTTTCTCCAATTCCGGCGAGGAGCCCTTTGTGCTACAGATTAAGGGTACCGTGGTGCCTTTGGGGCAGGATGAGGACAACGGATTCGGTTACAGCGTGGGTGCATTACAACTAAGCGCTTCAAAGTTAGAGTTTGGCGTGATTACGAATACACGTAACCAAATGCTCCGACTAATGATATCCAATAACAGCGAGCAGCCCCTCCGCGTAACTTTTACCCCAAAAGCGAAGGAAATTACCCTCTCGCAGCCCGAAGTGACACTCAAACCACACGAACCGGCGGAAGTTGTGCTCACCGCCGCATGTACCCCCCGCACCAAACCCGGTATGATTCAAAAACCCATTAGGGTGGATTTGTGGCAAAACGGTACACGGGTGGCGCAGGGCGAAGTGTCTGTTTCGCTGCCGGCTATACCCCAAATAAACCGAAAGGATGAATTTGCTCCGCGGTTGGAACTGCGTACCTATTACGATTTAGGCATCGTTTCTGCCGATAAACCGTACGAGGGCACCGTAGCGCTCCAAAATGTGGGGGCAAAACCATTGGAACTTTACGGCGTTTATCCGCGTTCAAAGGCGGTTAAAGCTAAGATTACGAAGCGGCGGCTCGCTCCCGGTGAGCAAACACGTATCGTCTATTCGATCGATACCAAAGCTGTGGCGGCATCGGAAAGCAGGAACCTTGTGGACAATCTGTCGCTTTTGTGCAACGATCCCACCGGACCGCTTCGCAAAATCCGTATTATGGCACGCATCGAGTAACTAACCCTATTTCGTCCTATGAAGCACACTGACAGCCAAGATGAAGCTATTCATCATCCCGAAGATGACCCCGCTTACCGCGGACTTAAGGTGAATCGAGGCGTTAACGCCCCGCCAATCGTCAATCCCTACTTTAAACCGCGGCAGCGCAAGCGTTATTCCGTGGATGAATATGTGCAGGGAATACTCAAAGGGAATGTGCCTTTGCTCAGCCGTGCGGTAACCCTAATCGAAAGCACGTTGCCTGCCGATAGGCATATGGCACAGGAGATTATCGAAAAATGTCTGCCCTACAGCGGTAATTCGATGCGTATCGGCATCACGGGCGTGCCCGGTTCCGGTAAAAGTACCAGCATAGATGCGTTCGGTATGCATCTCATTAAGCAGGGACGCAAGCTGGCGGTGCTGGCGATTGACCCCACCAGTGAAGTGAGCAAAGGGAGCATTTTGGGCGATAAAACCCGTATGGAAGCGCTTTCGCGTGAGAAGAATGCCTTCATTCGTCCCTCGCCGGCCGGCGATTCCTTAGGTGGCGTGGCACGTAAAACACGGGAAACCATTATCCTTTGTGAGGCAGCCGGCTTCGATACCATATTCGTGGAAACCGTAGGTGTTGGGCAGAGTGAGACCGCCGTGCACTCTATGGTTGATTTCTTCCTTCTAATTCAATTGGCAGGCACCGGCGACGAATTGCAGGGAATTAAGCGCGGAATAATGGAAATGGCGGATGGAATTGTGATTAACAAAGCGGATGGTGATAATGTTGATAAGGCAAAGCTCGCCGCATCGCACTATCGCAATGCGCTACAGCTATTCCCCGCTACCGAGTCGGGATGGGAGCCTAAAGTGCTGACCTATTCCGGTTACTACGCAATCGGTATCAAGGATATTTTCGATATGATCGACCGTTACAGGCAGTTTACCGTCGATACCGGTTATTTTGACCTGAAACGCCAGCGCCAAGCTAAGTGGTGGATGTACGAAACGGTGAACGAAACGCTCAAAAATTCCTTCTACGATGCCGCCGCCGTAAAGGCTCTTCAGGCGCAAACCGAGCAGGATATTCTGCAAGACCATATTACCCCCTTCATGGGCGCACAAAGGCTTCTGACCGCTTACTACGCAGCGCTCCGCAACGGCGAGGGCGCTGAAAAGTCGTTATAACTTATCAATCAACGTTTTTTTATATGAGTAATCCCGATTTATACGATCTGTACGACGATGAAGATGCCATCGCATTCATCCGCAAAACGCTCTCTCCGGAGCAAAACAAAGCTTTGGACGACGATGATCTCTACAACGTTATCGACCTTGTGTACGAGTATTACGAAGATCATGGCTACACCAACGAAGACGAGGATACGGAAGTCCTTCTCGACGTTGACGACATCTGCCGCTACATCAAGGAGATAATGGCAAAGGACGATATGGAACCTTTGGACGATGACCTCCTTGAAACGCTTGTGGAAGCAGAACTGGACTACGAAGACAGCCTCGCGGACGAGGATTGAGCCAAACCGCTCTTTATACCTATCCGGAGCCGTCGTATAAAAGGTATAGATCTTTCATCTGAAAGGTATATACCTTTCGGCGCAAACGTATATACCTATGGAACGAAACTTATATACCTTTCCAAAGCGCAGGCCGATGCTCTGTTTCATCCCCTTTATACGCAAACAAAAGATCTATGGGTAAAGGAAAGTTAGCCAAGTTTGCCTATATCGATACGCTTCCCTTCGTATTGCAGTATCCGCGGCAACGTCTGTTGGAAGAGGGCTTTCCCTATGCCGGTAAGTGGCGGAGCCATTTCTTTGACAACAGCTATCCCATAACGCTGGAATTGGGCTGCGGCGGTGGCGAGTACACGGTGTCGCTCGCTAAGGAGTTCCCTCAAGGCAACTACATCGGTGTGGACCGAAAAGGCGCGCGGATATGGTCGGGTGCCAAAAGGGTAGAGGAGGATGCGCTCGCCAATGTGGCTTTTCTCCGCACCGATATATCCTTTATCGCCGATTTCTTTGCTCCGGGCGAGGTTTCCGCTATATGGATCACCTTTCCCGATCCAATGATGAAGAAAGCCAAGAGCCGTCTCGTGGGTAGCCTTTTCCTTGAGAAATACCGCAAAATTTTGGCTCCCGATGGCGTTATCTTCCTCAAAACGGATAGCTCGTTCCTATACGAATATACCGTGCTACTGCTGGAGGCGAACCAAATCAAGCCCATTGCGGCTACAAACGACCTCTACGCGCCCGAGGAACCACTCCGCAACCAAGTGCCTTATGCCGCTACGCGCTACGAAAGCCAGTGGCTCGCTCGCGGTAAAACCATTAAGTATATAGCTTTTTCGCTTAAGGATGCGCCCGATACGCTTATAGAGCCGGAACACGAACCGCCTCACGATGAATACAAAAGCATCACGCGCTTTATGCATCCCACGAAATCAAATCCAACTTCCTTATGAATCTATATCCGCAACTCATTATTGATGCGCTCAGAAAAGTACGCTATCCCGGTTCAGGAACCGATATCGTATCGCTCGGAATGGTGGAAGCGCTTCGCATAGAGGGTAATAAGGTTTCGTTCGCTCTACGCTTTGCAAAGCACAACGATCCCTTTCATAAATCGGTACTCAAAGCGGCTGAACAGGCGGTTCTGACCTACGTTTCGCCGGAAATTGACGTAAAAGGCAACGTAACCGCCCTATTTCCCGAGGAAAAACCGGCACCCGAAGCGGAAAAACCTCTGCAAGGCGTGAAAAATACTATTGCTGTTTTCTCCGGAAAAGGCGGTGTGGGCAAAAGCACCGTAACCGCAAACCTCGCCGTAGCCTTATCCCTGCTGGGATACAAGGTGGGCGTTTTGGATGCGGATGTATATGGGCCCTCGATGCCAAAGATGTTTGGATGCGAGGATGCACGCCCTGTTGCCGAGGAAATAGAGGGGCGCGAGCTGATCGTGCCGATAGAGGTATTTAACGGAATTAAGCTCCTTTCGCTCGGTTTCTTTACGGATCCCGACAAAGCTCTTATCTGGCGCGGCTCAATGGCATCCAACGCTATTTCGCAACTCATTACACAAGCCAACTGGGGCGAGCTGGATTTTCTGCTTATCGATATGCCTCCCGGCACGGGTGATATACATCTTACCGCCGTTCAAACCATTGCGCTCACCGGAATTGTAATGGTTACCACGCCGCAGGAGGTAGCTCTTGCCGACGCACGTAAGGGAATTGACCTCTTTACCAACGAGAAAATTGCCGTTCCCATCCTGGGAATTGTGGAAAATATGGCTTGGTTCACGCCTGCCGAACTACCGCAAAATCGCTATTATATCTTTGGAAAAGGCGGAGGGGCTCGGCTCGCCGATCAATTGGGATTACCCCTGTTGGCGCAGCTCCCTATTGTGGAAAGTATCTGCTCATCGGGCGACGACGGGCTCCCCATAGCCGCGCGGACTGAGGGCATGCTCTCCCTTTATTTTAATAACTTTGCGCACGCGGTGGTGGATGCTTGCCGTAAACGAAACAGCAGCATCCCTCCAACGCAAAAAGTGGAAACGCGGAAGCAGGCCTAACGGGCTTCTTCGCGTGAACGGATGGATAGGATAGTAGAGCGGTCTGCCGCTGTCACACGCTCAGTGTGGGGGAGGAAAGTCCGGGCAACATAGGGTACCATACTTCCTAACGGGAAGACGGCGTGAGCCGTTGGGTAGGTAACAGAGAATAACCGCTTCGTAAGGGACGTGTTCCCTATTGGAAGCAAGGGTGAAAAGGCGGGGTAAGAGCCCACCGGAGCCTGTGGTAACACAGACTGCCGTACCACCAATGGGTTGCAAGATCATGTATACCGGCTATTTTAGGGCGACCCGTCCGATGCCGGGGGGTAGATTGCTAAAGTGACGCGGTGACGCGCCACGCAGATAAATGGCAGACGGCGCATTAGCGCTACAGAACCCGGCTTACAGCTCTACTATCTCCTTCGTTGCTCCGCACCGCAGTGGTAAGTTGAAAGGTATATACCTTTCGAGCGATACGTATATACCTTTCATCCGAAACCTATATACCTCCCATGCGAAACCTATATACGTTTCACTTGGGAGGTATATCTCTATTGAGCGGATGGTTCGGAGCGGTTGTGGCTCCGCCCTATCCACCTATCATTAGTCGCCTATCCGTTTAGCAATTTCGTTCGGTGAGGAGGAAGCCGTCGGCAACATCTTTTGCCTGAGCAGCACCCACTAATTGCTCTAACAGAGTCCGTCCGAAGTCAATAGCGTACGCGGGTCCTCTGCCGGTAACAAGCTTGCGATCCACCACAACGCCATCGGTTACGTGCGTAGCGCCGTGTTCGGTCAGCAGCTTTTCTTCAGGCATCGGGTAGCAGGTTGCCTTGTAACCGGCGAGCAAGCCCTCCGGAGCCAATACGAATGCCGGTGAGGCGCAGATGGCGGCTATATGGCAATTGTTCTTGCGCATCCGGTGCAATAGCGTGCGCACCTCATCCGAATTATGCAAATTGGTTGCTCCGGACAGTCCGCCGGGTAATACCACCATATCGGGCAGATTATTCCCGTTCAGTTTGCGAACGCTGTAATCGGCTTCAAGTACTACGTTGTGTGCGCCTTTTACCTCCTTTTTGCCCGTAATGGAGACGGTATCTACCTGAACGCCGCCACGGCGCAAAAGGTCAAGCGGGGCAAGGGCTTCAACTTCCTCAAAGCCTTCCGCCAAAAGAATCCATACTGTTTTCATTTCAATTCGATGCTTTTATGTATTGTTTTTATTGTTCGATTAACGCTGCAAGCAGTGCCGGTAGCGGCGAATGGTCTGTTCCAATCCGAGGTAGAGCGCATCGCAAATAAGTGCGTGACCGATAGATACTTCGGCAAGGAAAGGAATCGTTGCGGAGAAGTAGGATAGGTTGAGCAGATTGAGATCGTGACCGGCGTTTACTTCGAGCCCTACTTCGCGCGCTTTTTCAGCTGCAGCGAGGAACGATTTTACCACCTTTTCCTGCGTACCTTGCTCATAGGCACGAGCATACGGCTCTGTGTACAGCTCAACACGTTGGCAGCCGGTTTCCGCAGCATAGGCAATATTCTCGAGATCGGTTCCCACAAAAATGGAAACTCTTATACCTTCGGCATTGAAGCGCGCAACCACTTTTTTGAGAAAATCCATATTCGGCTTTACGTCCCAACCGGCATCGCTGGTGAGCGCATCGGCAGCATCCGGCACGAGGGTCACCTGCGTGGGCTTCACTTCGGTAACCAGATCCACAAATCGGGGTATCGGATTGCCCTCAATATTAAATTCCGTTGTCACCGCCTGCTTAAGCTCGTGCACGTCGCGATAGGTAATATGCCGCTCATCGGGGCGTGGATGCACGGTAATTCCTTGCGCACCGAAACGCTCACAATCCAGCGCCGTTTGAAGAACATTGGGCATATTGCCGCCGCGGGCATTGCGCAGAGTGGCTATTTTATTGATGTTTACGCTTAGTTTTGTCATCTCTTTATTTGTATCTTTGCCGAAGACAAATATAGACAAAAAGGCGTAGAGAACAAAGGAACTATGAGGCAGGCGGCACTTTTAGGCTTGGCTCCTTCAGCGGAGCACGTGGAAAAGGTTATACGCTTTATCGGTCTTCTGGCGGAAGCTGATGTGGATATCGTTGTAGACGAGGAGCTTTTGAGCAAATTGCTCGCTTCCGGTGAGCTACTGCGTGAGCTGAATTCCTTCACCGGTATGGTGCCGGCTACTGCTGATTATGTGGTTTGCTTTGGCGGGGACGGCACTTTGCTGCGTAGCGTACATCGCTTACCCTCGCTCGATGTGCCTGTTTTAACGGTCAATAGCGGTCATTTGGGCTTTTTGACCGATAGCAACTGCGACGAAGCTATCCGTTATATCGATCGACTTTTGGTAGATAACCCCAGCATCGAAGAGCGTAATTTGCTGGAAGTGACCGACGGAGGTGCCTTTTTTACAACCGCATTGAACGAAATCGCTGTACAGAAGCGGGAAACCGGTTCGATGATCAGCATTCAAACGAATATAGATGATCATTATTTGGGAGATTATAATGCCGACGGCTTAATAATCGCTACGCCGAGCGGCTCTACGGCTTATTCGCTCAGCGTGGGTGGCCCTATCGTATATCCTCGGTGTCCCGTTGTGGTACTTACGCCAATCGCGCCGCACAGCCTTAATATGCGCCCAATAGTGGTACCGGACGATGTAACCATTCGTCTCCGTATAAAATCACGAAGTTCTACTTATATGGCGGCGGTTGACGGTGTAATGTCGGTTTTTACTACCGATACGCCGCTCACAATCAGGAAACATACTCAAAAACTGAAGATAATAAGGCTCAGCAGTCATCCGTTCTCTGAAACTATTCGCAATAAGCTGTTATGGGGAAAGAACCTGCGTTAAAGGGGAAAATAGCTACGTTGTGGCTGATTCTTGTGCTACTGCTCCCCATAACGTGCGGTGCGGAGGGGAAACTTATCCATAATCGTACTACGCTTGCCGCTTTGGATAGCGTGGAACATATGGAAGCGCACAACGGAATGGAGCGGTTTCGGGCGCAATTGAATAGTGCGGAGCGGCTTTCTCCGGCTGAGTATGATGCATTACGCTTTTTGTATGCTTATATGCCGGCCTGCGATGCGTGGAACTATCCGCTGAGCTTTTACCTCAATAGCATTCGTATCGCGCTAAAAGCACGCAGGGAGATGCCTTGGGGTAAGGAGGTAAGCGAGGAGATGTTTCTGCACTTTGTGCTACCGGAGCGCGTAAATAACGAACAATTGGATACTTCCCGATCGCTTTTTTATGCCGAATTGAAAGATCGGGTTAGCAAAATGGATATAGAGCAGGCTGCTCTTGAGGTCAATCATTGGTGCCGATCAAAAGTAACCTATGCACCGAGCGATGAACGCACCCGATCTCCCTTAGCCACAATGCGGAATGCTTTGGGGCGTTGTGGGGAGCAATCCACCTTTACGGTAGCAGCTTTGCGCGCAGTGGGCATACCGGCTCGGCAAGTTTATACGCCGCGATGGGCGCATACGGATGATAATCACGCCTGGGTGGAGGTATATATCAGGGGGAAATGGCGTTTTATGGGCGGATGCGAGCCTGATGTAGCCTTGGATCGTGCTTGGTTTAACCGTGCCGCATCACGTGCAATGCTCGTACACACTAAAGTGTTTGGGCACTACGTACCTACAGATGGTCAAATTATTACGGAAACGAACAACTATACCGAGGTGAATTGCACCCCAACTTATGCCTCCACACAGCAAATAGATGTATACGTATCAGCCGGCGGAATGCCTGCCGAAGGCGCATCGGTAGCTTTTACCGTATATAATTATGCGGAGTTTTTCCCGGTTTCTCTGATTCGTACCGATGCACAAGGTAGGTGCAATTTGACTACAGGAAAGGGAGATATGCTCGTTTGGGCATGGCGTAACGATAGTTGCGGCTATGCCATAGCGCGTGCCGATGCACTAAATCCGTTGGAAATACGCTTAGAACCTTACGGAAAGCTCCGATTCCCAGAGCAAATGAAGCTTGTTCCGCCTCCGGACGTTGCAACGCTTCTGCCGGCACTTACGGAGGCGCAATCCCGAACTCTTGCCCGACGGCTCGCTTACGATGATAGCATTCGTACTGCCTATGAGGCAACTTTCCCCAAAAATAGCGATATTCTCCGCATTGCCACCGGTATTAATGCCGATCGGGATCGGTTAAGTCGTATCATCACAATGGCACGCGGTAACGGAAGGTCGCTATTAGCGTGGTGTAACGCGCATCCTAAGTTACAGGCGATGGGCTTACGCCTTTTATCCGTTATGAGCGAAAAAGATGCTACCGATATGGATACCGCACTGCTTTCCCAATGGGTTCCCCGCATTCCACCGGATGTTTTGCCGGAACAACTTCGGTATCGCTTCAATCCGCGTATTGCTGCCGAGCCGCTCACCGATTGGTATGCTGCCGTAACTCGGTATATTGACGAAAGCACATTGGCGCGATTTCGGAAAAATCCCAACGTGCTCTCCGAATATGTATGTAACTTTCAGCGCATAGACGGCGATAACACCACAGAAACCTATATTTCGCCTGCCGCGGTACTCCGTTACGGCAAAACGGATTTGCGTAGTATGCGGCTCGTTTATGTAGCAATAGCGCGCACCGTGGGCTATGCCGCGCGCATCAATCCGCTTACCGGCAATGCGGAAATTGCCCTTTCCCAGCAAGAAGGCTTCCAACCGGCTCCGTTTGAAGTAGATACCGATCCGCGCTCCTTAGAGACGGGCGTTCTCTCACTACGCTATCAAGGGCGCGAACCCGAGGAAAGTATCCGCTATTACAGCCGTTTTTCTGTAGCTGCGCTCCACAAGAATCGTCCTTTTCCTGCAACCCTTTATTATCCCGAATCGGAGGAATCTTCGTTTTCGAACCTATTTGGTGGTGGAGAAAATCAGGCATTGCCGTGCGGAATGTGGCTCTTAACGAGCGGAACCCGTATGGCGAGCGGAGCCGTAGTAGTGCGAATTGCGCCATTTGTGATTAACCCCGGTGCCGAAACATCCGTGCCGCTTCTTTTACCGCAGGATAGCAACGAACTGAGCGTTATAGGCAATATGGATTGCGAAAAGCATTATCGAACGGCAAACGGTACCGATAAGTCGCTGATTAGTAGCGTCGGGCGCGGTTATTTTGTATTGGCGCTGCTCAAACCGGGCACGGAACCCACTCGGCATCTACTGAATGATATCGAGAAAGTTAAGGCGCAAATGACCGCTTGGGCGCGTCCTTTTCTCTTTCTTTTCCCTTCGGAGCGCGATGCCAAAGCCTTCCGCGAAAGCGATTATCCCCAATTGCCCGATAACCGCAGCTTTGGAACCGATCAGAAGGCTGTTATTGAAAAAATGTTGCGTACCGCCGTTGCGGATAAAGGTAGCGAGTATCCCGTAATTGCCATTGCCGATTCGTTCGGCAGAATCGTGTATTACCGCACCGGCTATCACATCTCCACAGGCGAAGAGATGGTATCTTTATTTCCTAAATTATGATCAATTCCGACGAACTGTATATGCGCCGAGCCATTGAACTGGCGCAGATGGCTGAAGGCTTTACTGCCCCCAATCCGTTGGTGGGAGCCGTAATTGTGCATCATCACCGTATCATTGGCGAGGGGTACCACCATTGCGCCGGCATGCCGCACGCTGAAGTGGAGGCGGTTCGCTCGGTTAAGCCGCAAGATGTAGCCCTTTTGCCCGAAGCAACCCTATACGTATCGCTGGAACCTTGCTCGCATTACGGCAAAACGCCACCGTGCGCTGATATGTTGGTACAAAAAGGATTCCGAAGAGTGGTCATTGCGATGGAGGATCCCTTCCCGCAAGTGGCGGGGCGTGGTATCCGAAAGCTCAAAGAGGCAGGGATTGAGGTGACGATTGGCATATTGGAAGCGGAAGCGCGAAGCCTAAATCGCGTCTTTCTTACCAATGTGGAAAAGCAACGCCCCTTTATAACGCTCAAATGGGCGCAAAGTGCTGATGGATACATCGATGCGTTGCGTAACGCACCCACAGATAAGCCTATCCGCTTTAGCGATCCGTTGCGCGAACGACACGTACATCGGCTTCGCCACCTACATGATGCCATACTGATAGGCAGGCAAACACTCCTTGCGGATAACCCACTGCTCACCAATCGCCTCTGGTGGGGCAAGAGCCCCGTTCGCATCGTTTTGGATAGTCAACTAAGCACGCTTGGCGAGCCGTGTCGTCTTTGGAAGGATAGCTCCGTGCCGGTCCGCATTGTGTGTGATGCCGATGCGCTCGAACCAACCAACCTTCCTCCACACGTATCCCTGATTCGCAAGCATATTCCCGTGAAAACGGGACCGGACGAAGCTACTCTTCCTGAGCCGAAGGCAAGCCGAACAGAAGGCGTTTCGGAGAGGCGAAAGCAACTTGCCGCACAAATTCCCTACTTGCTGCGTTTGCTCTACGCCGAGGGTATCCGTTCGCTTTTGGTTGAGGGGGGAGCCACTACGCTGCAATCCTTTGTTGATAGCGGCTTGTACGATACCATTGACCGCGAAGTATCCCCGATCCTCTTGCACAGCGGCATCCCAGCGCCCCGTCTCTCCTAACCCCTCTTAATCCACTATCCCTTGTTCTCCAAAGGGCATCCCGACTGATCTTTCGCTCGGGTTGCATCCTGCCGAGTGGTTCGCTATACGGTCAGCACGAAAGGTATATGCCTCTCACGCGAAACGTATATACCTTTCATTCGAAACTTATATACCTATCACCTGAAACGTATATACCTTTTAACGCAATGGTATAACCGCCTCGTGCAGAGGTATAACAGCCACAGAAATAGAGCTCCGCGAAGAAACATTGAGAGCCGGGGAACGCCAATTAATGATTATAATCATTTCACGGAACAGCTATGCAATAGCAATCGAATCGGAAAGGCAATTTTGGGGGTCGTATAGGTGAAAACGGATATGAAATAGGTCTCTTTGGAGAAAAAACATACAAAGATCCTATCGGAGAAGTTGGTGTGGAAAAGTCGCTTCAATAGAGGAATTGGAGCGTTGAACCCCTACGTTTGGGGGCATATAAAAGAGGGGGGATTAGAGGGTGGTGGCGAGGAGGTGCAGCGCGTAGGCAGCGGGCAGGGCAAAAAGATAGCTATCAAGGCGATCGAGAATACCTCCGTGCCCGGGAATGATGTTTCCGGCATCTTTAACTCCGGCACGCCTTTTGAGCATCGATTGGAACAGATCGCCGAGAACACCGGCGGCAGCTACGATTAGTCCGTATAATGCGAGGGTGAACCAATGATACGCCGCAAAGGTATGGGGGAAGAGAAGCGGGAAAAAGCAGGCAACAATAGCCGCACAGCCTAAGCCTCCGCACAGCCCTTCAACGGTTTTGTGCGGCGAAACTTCAATCCAAAGCGGTCGTTTGCCTACCAGGGATCCAACTAAATAGGCGGCAGAATCGGAAATCCATACGATCAGAAATAGCGCAATGAGCCGATCGCCACAGAAAAGTACCCCTCCCGATGGGCGAGGGCAATAGACGGTCAGTGCGGTAAGGAATGCAGGAAGGCCGATATAGGTTAGTGCCAGCAAGGAATTGCCGATATTGAGCAGTTCCTTATGATGGTCGGAAAAGAGGCTTCTGAGTAGCGTGTACATCAGAAAAATGAGTAGCGGAAAGGCAACTTCAGGGATAAATTGCCCCTTTGCCACCAACATTCCGCTCCAAAGCATCCATACGGCAAAGAGCGCATCCAGTGTAGTGCGGAGCGGACGGGTGCGGTTTACTCGGGTAAGCCTATTGAGCTCAATAACGGAAGCAAGGAAGAAAAAGGCAAAAATGACGCCGAAAAGCCATTCGCAAGCAAGAAAGAACGGCAATAGTATCAGAAGCACATAAACGGCTCCCGATACTACGCGCACCCAAAAGTTCTTCCCTAAGTGCATCAAACAGCGGATCGGTTGGGATCAAGAGGCGGTGGCGTTGGACGTTTTTCCTCCTCCTCTTTTTGGTTCTCTTTCTCCTTTTGCTCGGCATCCTCGCGTGCCAATTCGTCGGTGCGGGATTCCCATGGGCGCTTGCCAAGGATGTTTTCTACATCTTCCGTGTAGATTACCTCTTTTTCAAGCAGAAGCGACGCGATTTTGTGATGTCCCTCTTCGTTTTCTTTCAGGATGTTTTTCGCGCGTTCAAACTGTTCATCAATGATGCGGAGTACCTCAGCATCAATCAGTTCACCGGTTTTTTCGCTGTAGGGTTTGCTAAATCCGTACTCGTCCTGAGGGTCAAAATAATTGACATTGGGCAACTTGTCGCTCATTCCATAGTAGGAAACCATAGCTCTTGCCAGTTTGGTTACCCGCTCAAGGTCGTTGGCGGCTCCGGTAGACATTCTTCCGAGGAAGAGCGTCTCGGCGGCGCGTCCGCCCAAAAGACTACACATTTCGTCCAGTAGTACCTGTTCGTGCGTGATTTGTCGCTCTTCGGGCATATACCAAGCGGCACCTAATGCTTTGCCGCGCGGTACAATGGTTACCTTAACAAGCGGACTTCCGTAGCGCGTTTTCCAGCTTACGGTGGCGTGGCCGGCTTCGTGAATGGCAATACTGGAGCGCTCTTCCTGCGTAGTGATGCGGTTCTTTTTCTCCAAACCGCCAATAATTCGGTCGATGGCGTTATTGAAGTCCTCGCGATCAATGGATTGCTTTTTACCGCGCGCCGCAATTAACGCCGCTTCGTTACAGATGTTTGCGATATCCGCACCGGAGAATCCGGGCGTTTGACGGGCAAGAAGCTCAACATCCACATCGGGGTTTAATTTGAGCCCCTTCATATGTACGTTGAAAATTTCCTTACGATCGTTGATATCGGGTAGATCGACGCTGATTTGCCTATCGAACCTGCCGGCGCGCAATAGGGCACTATCCAGCACATCCACACGGTTGGTTGCCGCCATAACGATAACACCGCTGTTTGAATCAAAGCCGTCCATTTCGGTTAGTAGCTGATTGAGCGTGCTTTCGCGCTCATCGTTTCCGCCCAAATTGGCATTTTTGCCACGTGCTCGCCCTACAGCATCAATTTCATCTATAAAGACGATGCAGGGCGCTTTTTCCTTCGCTTGGGTAAAGAGATCCCGTACACGGCTGGCACCCACGCCTACGAACATTTCCACAAAGTCGCTACCGGACATGGAAAAGAAGGGTACATGCGCCTCGCCGGCCACAGCTTTTGCGATGAGCGTTTTACCCGTTCCGGGAGGCCCTACCAGCAGAGCGCCCTTGGGAATCTTACCGCCCAAACGGGTGAACTGCTCCGGTTCGCGCAAAAAGTCCACAATTTCCTTTACTTCCTGCTTCGCTTCGTTCAAGCCCGCCACATCCTTGAACGTTACATTAACCTTGGTGCGGTCAAATAGCTTTGCTTTGCTTTTGCCAACGGAGAATATTCCGCCGCCGCCCTTACCGCCCTGTGCGCTCATCCGACGCATCAGATAGATCCAGAAGAAGATCAGAAGGACGAAAGGAATCGTGTTGAGCAGAATGGAACCCCAGGGGAAACTGCGCGCTGCGTATACTATTTCCGCGGAAATGGCTTGTGTATCCGTAAATTCGCTAAAGCGATCCACGGAAGGAATTTGGGTAGTAACCTCGTAGGAGGTACTTCGGTTTCCCGGCGTAGTATTCTCAAATCGGCGTAATTCCTGCCGGCTGAATACTTCGCTGAGCTTATTATCTGCCACTTCACCCACAGCGGTAAGGGTTTGCCTATCCACCGTTATTTTGGAAAAGGCATCGCTCGCTGCGTAGGTTTTGAATTCGTTCCAGCTAAGCTCCTTTTGCGCTTTCGACGGTTTAATGAACAAAAAGCCCAAAAGGGTTACTCCTATGATGAGGTAAATCCAAAACGGATTAAAGGGAACCTTCTGTTTAGGCGACAAGTTCTTGTTGTTTTTATTGTTATTGTATCCCAAGGACATTTTGTTTGCTATCTAATCAGTACGATAAAGATCTATTCTCTTTTTCCTGTCATAACTAAAGTTGATAGTGCAAAAAGCGTGCCATTATCTTCCGTTAGCCTCCATAACGCGCAAAAAGTTCCCACCCCACAGAGCTTCGAGCGCATCGTCCGAGTAGCCACGGCGCAGCAATTCCACGGTTAAACGGATCAAATCGTTGCTTCCGCGCAATCCGATCAATCCGCCACCCCCGTCAAAGTCACTTCCCACTCCAACGGCGTGAATCCCTGCCACTTTGACTATGTGGTCAATATGATCTGCCACTTTGCGTATATCAGCCTCTCCGCGGTTGGGAGCAATAAAGCCATGGTACAGACAAACTTGCACCACTCCGCCCTTATCGGCTATAGCTTTGAGCATTTCGTCCGACAAATTGCGCGGATGATTATAGATTTCCTTTGCCGATGAGTGGCTGGCGATGATCGGTTTTCGGCTGATACGGAGCGCCTGACGGGTTGTTTCCTCGGAAGTGTGGGATACATCCACCAGAATGCCCAATTCGTTCATCCGGAGGATCGCTTTTTCGCCTAAAGCACTAATGCCTTTGTGTGTACGTTTACTCCGTTGTGCCGCATCGCAAAGCGCATTATCTCCGTTGTGACAGAGGGTGATATAGACCACACCCCGCTCCCGAAACGTATCCAAACGGCTTAGATCCGTACCCATCGCATATCCGTTTTCGATGGACGGCACTATAGAGAGCAATCCGCTGCGCTTAGCGGCACGAATATCCGCTGCCGATGTGGCGTAGCATACCTTATCGGGATGTGCGTCGGTTTGTCTCTTAATGGCATCCAATTTATCTAAGGCATAGCGATATGCTTTATTGTGCGCTTCAGCGGTTAAAGCGCCTTGCGGCAAATAGGCTATCATAATGCTTGTCGATACCAATCCTTCGCGCATTCGGCACAAATCTACCTGTGAATCACCCCGTTTGGATAAATCTGTTGTAGCGGTAAAGGTCATTGGCGTATCGTTGTGCGAATCCAACACCACCGAACGCATGTGAATGGCTTTAGCGCGCTTATAGAGAGCGGCTTCGGTAACGAAAAACCGGAACAGACGTTTCATCACGGCATCGCCTTTTGCCGCCATCTGTTCGGGGTGCCACTGCACTGCTATGATGTTTTTTTCGGGAAAACCGCTCAACGCCTCAATAACGCCGTCGGGAGCGGTCGCTACCACGCGCAAACCCTTCCCTGCTTTTTTTACCGCCTGATGATGTAAACTGTTCACCATCAGCGGAGTGCCCTCTTTTAACCCGAGAATATCGCGCAGTTCGTTCCTACCTCCGGCGAGGCGCACCGAGTGGGAACCTACCGATAAATCCACTTTTGGCGCGTGGGCAATGCTCTTTCCCGGGAAATCGGTTGCCAAATCTTGGTAAAGAGTACCGCCTAATGCGATGTTAATCAGCTGCATACCGCGACAAATTCCCAGCACCGGCATATTGCGTCGCGTAGCGAAAAGGGATAGAGGTAGCTCCATCCGATCGCGCGCCACCTGAATGTTTCCGATTTTGGGATTCGGTTCCTCACCGAAGTATGCCGGTAGCGAATCGCATCCACCGGTGAGCAGCAGTGCGTCAATAGTATCGAGTAGCGAATCCAATAGCGACAAATTGTCCACTATCGGGAGAATTACCGGTACACCGCCGGCATCGCTCACCGCTTTTACATAGGCATCCGCCACGCTGTTACCCGCTTCCGTGGCATGAGCTACGAGCCCGATGACCGGTTTAGCGGCGTGATCCGTACTTTGCGCTGCTTCGGCTTCCGCGTACAACTCGTGTAATGCGGGCGAAAGCGGCTGTGCATCGGCTGCGTTAAGCATCGATGCGAGCATAATTAGCGTTATCGGAAATAAATTGCTTACGAGGTTCCACATTTTCTCCCATCAGCGTTGAGAACAGCGTATCGGCGGACAAAATGTCGTCCATCGTTATCTGTTTCAGGATACGGGTATCGGGGTTCATGGTTGTTTGCCAAAGTTGCTCTTCGTTCATTTCACCCAACCCTTTGTACCGCTGTACATGTACGCGGTTTTCGTTACCGTCCGCAAAGCGTTCCACAAACTCGCGCCGCTGACGTTCTGTCCAGCAATACGCCTCTTCCTTGCCTTTTTTGCACATATAGAGCGGTGGTGTTGCCAAATAGACGTATCCGTCCTCGATCAGTTCGCGCATTTTGCGGAAGAAGAAGGTTAAGATCAGCGTACCAATGTGCGCTCCGTCCACATCCGCATCGGTCATGATGATCACTTTATGGTAGCGTAATTTGGACAAATTGAGCGCCTTCGGGTCGTCCTCCGTACCTACGGTAACGCCCAAAGCGGTATAGATGTTACGGATTTCCTGATTCTCAAAAATACGGTGTTCCTGCGCTTTTTCCACGTTGAGGATTTTACCTCTCAGCGGCAGAATAGCCTGAAACTCGCGATCGCGACCCTGCTTAGCGGTTCCGCCTGCCGAATCCCCTTCCACAATGAACAGCTCGCATTTAGCGGGATCCTTAGACGAGCAGTCCGCCAGCTTGCCGGGCAGTCCGCCTCCGGATAGTACTGTTTTGCGTTGCACCAAGCTGCGCGCCTTTTCCGCTGCCGTACGTGCCTGAGCCGCCAGCAACACTTTTTCCACAATCAGCCGGGCTTCTTCGGGATGTTCCTCAAGATAGGTAGCAAGTGTCTCTCCCACAACGCGATCCACGGCAGGAGCAATTTCGCTGTTCCCGAGTTTTGTTTTCGTTTGTCCCTCAAACTGAGGGTCTTTTACCTGTACGCTGATCACCGCCGTTAAGCCTTCGCGGAAGTCGTCGCCCACAACGCTCACTTTTGCTTTACTCAACATGCCGGATTGATCCGCATAAGCCTTCAGCGTACGCGTCAGTGCACGCCTAAAGCCGGTTACGTGTGTACCGCCTTCAATCGTGTTGATGTCGTTTACGTAGCTATATACGTTTTCCTGATAGTCCTTGTTGTAGGTGATAGCAATATCGATAGGCGGGAAGCCCTCCTTGTTGCATTCGATGCGGATGGGAGCTTCCAGGAGCGGTTCGCGGTTCCGATCCAAATAGGTTACGAACTCGGTGAGCCCGTTTTCCGAATGGAATTGCTCAAAAGGATACTCGGTTTTGCCATCCGCAGGAGCCTCTCTCTCGTCCGTAAGGCGCAGGCGAAGCCCCGCATTGAGGAAAGAGAGCTCACGCAAGCGACGCGCAAGCAGATCGAACTTATATTCCGTTACGGTAAAGATGGTATCGTCCGGATAAAAGGTGATAATTGTACCGGAGCCGTCCGCATCGCCTACCACTTCCACCGGGCCGTCCGGCTTGCCTTCGTGATAGGTTTGGCGGTAAAGCTTCCCATCGCGCTTTACTTCCGCCACTAACTTTTTGGAAAGCGCATTAACGCAGGAAACGCCCACACCGTGTAAGCCGCCGCTCACTTTGTAGTTGGCTTGGTCAAATTTACCCCCGGCGTGCAGCGTAGTCATTACTACTTCCAGCGCACTGCGGTGTTCCTTGGGGTGCATATCCACCGGAATGCCTCGCCCGTTATCAATTACCCGAATGGCGTTCCCCGGCAGAATGCGCACATCGATATCGGTGCAGTAGCCCGCCAGAGCCTCGTCCACGGAGTTATCCACCACCTCATTAACCAAGTGGTGGAGCCCTCGCTCGCTAATATCACCAATGTACATGGCGGGGCGTTTGCGCACCGCTTCCAAGCCTTCCAATACCTGTATTTTATCGGCGGAATAACTATTCGCGCCTTCGGGTCTGCCGTTCTCTAACATAATCTCTCTTATTCCATTGAAAACTAAATCAAAGAGCCTTGTTGCAGGTAACTTCCGCACATATAGGAATAGCCCGCTGCGAGCCGCCTCGGCAGCGATTGCTCTTTAGTAGAGCCCACACACGTTCGGCTGTTCTGTAGGGCTATGCCGCACAACGCTCTTTTCATCACCGCAAAGATACGCAAAAAGGCGCTTATGAGCATGCCCCCGCTCGCACCGGCTTACGGCCCCTTGGCGATAGGTATATACGTTTCGAGTAAAAGGTATATAGGTTTCCGTCAATAGGTATATAGGTTTCAAACGAAAGGTATATAGGTTTCGGCAGAGGGGTAGGGAGGGAAGAATCGGCTCGGATATGCTCAGATTAACGAAAAGAGATTATCTTTGTAGCGAAGGCACTCTTCGGCAGTTGCCAAGGTACCTTCCGCTCGGTGAGCCAAGCGGGCAGAACCGGGCTATAGTATGAGTAGAAAAAGATCAAGAAGTAGGCAGTAAAATCGAACAGAACAATGAGAAAGTCAGTAATTCTATTATCCACTCTGTTGGTAGCTCTCTGTTTTGTAGGCTGTAAGCCCAAACAAAGCGCGTACCGTCAGGTTTACGAACAGGCAAAGCAACGTGAAATTGCTCAGAACAATCAGAGCACAACGGCTCCCGAAGTAGAAGAGGAAGACGTGATTGTATCCAAGCCGGCTGAAGCGGATGTAACCGTTCGGAAGGAACGCTTCTCCGCCGTTGAAGGAGAAGATCAGTCCCTCGTGCAGCGTTATAGCGTAGTAGTAGGCAGCTTCAGCAACCCCACCAACGCGCGAGGGCGTAAAGCGGAAGTGGAAGGAATGGGCTATCACGCCGTTTTGGTGAAGAATGAAATGGGTATGCTGCGTGTAATTGCATCAAGCTTCCCCACCAGAGATCAGGCAGTAAGCAGCCGTGATGTGCTCCGCGAACGTTATCCGGACGCATGGCTCCTTGAAATAGACCGATAAATGGAGATCCTTCGGCACTATTCGCTGAAGGAGCATACCGGTTTTCGTACCGATTCGTATGCCGATTGGTGGATAGCGTTTGACAGCGTAGCGGATCTTCAGACCCTCGCTAAGGACGAATATTTTGCTTCCCTCCCCTTTATTACCATTGGGGAGGGAACCAATTTGTTGTTTACGGGGAATTACTCCGGCGCAGTGCTCTATTCGCGCATTAACTCCTTTGAGGAGATTGCCGATGAGGGTAGCACGCATTTGGTGCGCGTGGGTAGCGGTGTGGTGTGGGACGATTTGGTCGAAATACTGCTCCAAAAGGGGCTTTTCGGCGCGGAAAACCTATCCGGAATTCCCGGAACCGTAGGAGCATCCGCGGTACAAAACATAGGTGCCTACGGAGCGGAAGTATCGCAAATTATCGATTCGGTAGAGACCGTCGACCTAAAGGACGGTAAAGTGCATCGATTTAGCCGTGAGGATTGCGCTTTTGCTTATAGGAAAAGCTTGTTCAAACGGCAGGAAGCCGCCTCCCATGTAGTAACGCACGTCACTTACCGCCTACAAACGGAAGCTAATCCTAATCTGAGCTATGCGGCGCTCCGTCAGTTCTTTGGCGAACAAATGCCCACGCCGGCGGAAGTACGCCGAGCGGTGGTGGAAATACGTAACGCCAAATTGCCGGATTACCATACCTATCCCAATGCGGGTAGCTTTTTTATGAACCCCGTAGTAGAGGAAGCGCGCTGCAACGCTCTGCTTGCCGCTTATCCCGATATGCCCCATTATCCGGCAAAAGAGGGGGTAAAGCTGTCGGCTGCATGGCTCATTGACCGGAGCGGATTAAAGGGATTTCGCAAAGGCGCCGTGGGTACGTGGCATAAGCAACCCCTTGTGCTCGTGAACTATGCGGATGCATCCGGTAGTGAAATTGCCGATTTTGCCCGTTTCGTAGCGAACACGGTTCAGGAAAAATTCGATGTTCGCTTAAATCCGGAGGTTCGTTACATTTCATAACACTCTGTATATAAGCGAAAAACAAGCTATGGCTACGCTGCGCGAAGTAATGCTTTGGGGCTCGGGAACCAGTACCGGTGTGCCCGAAATAGGCTGTTACTGCAGCACCTGTCTAAGCCGGGATCCGCACGATAAGCGTACGCGCACCTCGGCGCTCCTAACTACCGACGAAAATAAGCGGATACTTATCGATTGTAGTCCGGACTTTCGGGCGCAAGCCATTGCTGCCGGCATCGACCGCATCGATGCCATTTTGCTGACACATGAGCATTATGACCACATCGGAGGGCTTGATGACCTCCGAACGCTCGCCTGGCGCCGTACCATAAAGATATACGCCTCGCAGCGCGTGCTCGATTCCATTCGCTATCGGCTCCACTACTACTTTGGCGCACATCCCTACCCCGGTACGCCCCGATTGGAACTTATTCCGATTGGAAAGGAACCTTTTTGCGTGGAAGGGCTATCCGTAACGCCCATTGAGTTGCTTCACGGCAAGCTGCCGATACTGGGTTTTCGGATAAACGACTTCGTGTTTTTTACCGATTTGAAGAGCATTTCCGACGAACAACTCGCTTTGGCGCGGCATCCGAAGTTGTTCTTTGTCAACGCACTACGCTATACAAAGCCGCACGGCTCGCATCAAACTATTGAAGATGCCCTTGCCATTGCGAAACGCATCCGTGCCAAGCAAACCTATATTATACATCTTTCGCATCACGCACCTCTACATAATGAGCTGAAACAGCTTCTCCCTGAGGGAGTTGCTCCATCCTATGACGGGCTAACCCTAATCCGGCATCCCGAAAGTAACGGACGCGATGCCTATTACGAAGAGGTGCCTTCCAACAAACATCCCCTGGGATGCGTGGAACCCTATAAGTTTCACGATCTGAAGCATATCCCCTATCGGGAGGCATATGCACTGCAAAAGGAGCTTTTTACCCAAGCTTTGGAGGCAAAACAGCGTGGTTTGCGCCCCACCAATCACCTACTATTTTGCGAACATGACCCTGTTTTTACCCTCGGAAAGCATGGAAAAGATGCCAATCTATTAGTGCCGCGCGATCGTTTGGCTAAAGAGGGCATCGAACTGCTCCATATTGAGCGTGGAGGCGATATAACGTTTCACGGCCCGGGTCAGCTCACAGTGTACCCAATCTTCGATCTTTCGCAGTTCCACATCGGTATAAAGCAGTACATATGGTTATTGGAGCAGTGCGTAATTGATACTCTTTTGGTGAACAGCATCCGCGGCGAACGGCTGGAAGGTGCCTCCGGTGTGTGGATTGATGCACACGGGCTCGGCGCTCGCAAGATATGTGCCGTAGGCGTGTATGCATCGCGTTACATCACGATGCACGGCATAGCACTGAACGTGTTTACCGATTTGAACTACTTTAACCTGATCAATCCGTGCGGATTTACGGATAAAGGCGTTACTTCTATGCAACATGAGATGCACGTGAATACGAGCATTGAGTTAGTAAAACAGCAGTTAGAGGAGGCTTTCAGGCGTCGTTTCACGCAAGCACTCACTCAATCGGAACCATTAGAATAGCATATCAGTATGAAATGGATAAAACCCAATCGTAGTACCTCCAATTTTGAGGATCGGCGCGGGCGTTCGTCTCGCCGCGGATTAGCCCTCGGCGGCGGAATAGGTTCGGTAGCGATCGTCCTTTTGGCACTATTTTTCGGAATTAACCCCTCACGATTGAGTCAAATCGTGGCGACCCAAGGCGGCGAAGAGACGATCGATTCTACACGAATACACGAAAATGAGGAGCTAAAGGACTTTACTCTTCTCGTGTTTAATAGCTGTAACGATGTGTGGAGTACGCTTTTTCGCGAACGCGGTGCCGCATATCGGAAACCGACCTTGGTAGCGTTTACCGACGAAGTACACAGCGGTTGCGGCGGCGCCACCGCACAAGTGGGGCCGTTTTACTGTCCTGCCGATGAAAAAGTATACATCGATATGAACTTTTTCCACGAACTTTCCAATCGGTTCCACGCGCCCGGCGATTTGGCGATGGCATACGTAACGGCGCACGAAGTAGGGCATCACGTGCAGAACTTGCTCGGGCTGAGCGATAAGCTTAATCGGCTTCGCCAACAACTCTCTGAAACTGAGTTCAATCGGTATAGCGTGCAGATGGAATTGAATGCCGATTATCTCGCCGGCGTATGGGCAAATAATGCGCAACGATTAGGCATTATCGCCATTGAAAGCGGTGATTTGGAGGAAGCACTCCGTGCCGCTGAAGCAATTGGCGACGATACGCTTCAAAAGAAGGCTCAGGGCTACGCGGTTCCCGAGTCGTTTACGCACGGCACATCGCGGCAACGTATGGAAGCTTTTGCCCGCGGATTTGAAACAGGTGCCTTTACGGGGCGCGAATTAGAGCTACCTTAAGGGCGAAATCGTGCCTCAAAACGGCGCAAACGGAGCCCCGAATCGGGGCATTGTACGGGATAGTTTTAAACTCCTTTCCTCCGGAGCCTCCGTGCAGGTAGTGGCTTTGCTACTGCTTGTGCTGATCGGTCGTTTGTATAATGAGCATACGATGGGGCAATTGGGGCTTTTCCTCACTTGGGGCGGACTAATCTCCGTGGCGGCATCAGGGCGATTTGAGCAAGCTATAGTGGTAACGCCTTCCGAACAGGAAGCACCGCTTTTGTTACGCTTAGCACTGAAGTTGGCGCTCCTGACCTCACTTTGCCTCAGCGCGATAGTACTTCTTGTATACTTTTCACCGGTACCGAATCCGCTTTCCGCGCTACTGCTTCTCCTTCCTCTATACGTTTTGTTGCAGGCAGGTAACGAGGCGTTCACGCTTTATACGCTTCGGCGCAAACGATACAAGCGTTTGGCTTGGGCGCAAGCTACGCAGGGCATTGGCAACAATTTGCTCAAAGTGCTCACGGGTCTGGCTGCGCCCACCACATTTTGCCTGATTTTATCGGCATTACTCTCACTCTTTTTTTCTTGGATTGTGCTGGGTGGCAAGCAGTTGGTTCGTTCCATCCGCACCTTTTTACCCCGATTATTCCGCATTAGCAGCGCGGAACGGCACCTAATGAAGCGTTGGCACCGCTTCCCCCGATACGGTATTTTCCAAATCCTTACCGATACGCTACTCGCCAACATTGTGGTGTTGCTCCTACCGGTGCACTTTACCGTGGCGGAAGTGGGCATCTTTACGATGGCGGTGATGCTTTGTGCGCGACCGCTCAACGTGCTGAACAGAGCAGTGGGGAGCGTCTATTTTGAGCGAATGAGCCGAGCCGTACAGCTGAAACAGCCGCTCCGCGCGCTGATCCGTCGCTTGCTCTTAGCGGTATTCCTTATCGGATTGCCCGCTGCCGCCCTTTTGTGGCCGCTGATGGATGGGTTAGTGAGCCTTGTTGTGGGCGATAAATGGCTTCTTTCCGCATTGGTTATTCGCTTGATGCTCCCCTCCAAGGTGCCCAACTTTGCGGTGGCAATCCTCAATGTGTTGCCCGATATCTTTGGAAAGCAACGTGCCCATATGACCGCCGAGCTCATTATGCTCGTTGCCCGTACGGTGGTGATCCTCAGCGCCTTCCAAACCGATTCGTTCAGATCATTCCTAATTATTTTCTTTGCCTATCAGGTTGTGGAGCAAATCGGTTATTTACTCTTCCTCGTTCACTTTGCCGTTCGCTACGACCGAAGCCTGGCGCGCCGCTAAACGATGCCTGCCTCTTAGTACCGGGTCTATTCCTCTTAGACGAAAGGTATAGATGTTTCGATCGAAAGGTATATACCTATAAAACAAAAGGTATATACCTATCAGATGAAAGGTATATACCTATTTAGGAAAAGAAAAGGATGGCTTATTGCTCCGCAGTCTCTTGTGCCGCAGCCTCTGCCCCCGCTTTGGCAATAGAGAAGAATATTTCCAGTCCGCCGCCCGTACGTTCCTTTGCCTGTATCTCTCCGCCGTGGAAGAGAACGGCATTCTTAACGATAGAGAGGCCTAATCCGCTGCCTCCATCGGAGCGGCTTCGTCCTTCGCCCATACGGTAGAAGCGGTCGAAAATCTTGTCGATATTCGCCTTATCCTTTACCCCAACGCCGTTGTCCGAGAAGATAAAGTAGTGGAAGTTATCGTCCTCCATTGTGCGGAGCACCTCAATGGTGGAGCCGTCGCCTGCATATTTGATGCTGTTCTCGGTTAGATTGCGGATAATCGAGTAGAGAAGCGAATAATTGCCGTATACGGTTAGATCCTCCGGGAGGCGGTTTTTGAGCGTCATATGCGCCGTTTTGAGCCGTTCCTCCAGGTCGGTGTACACTTCCGCCACTACATCGTGCAGGCGAACCGAGTCTTTGGGGTACAGATCGCCCGCCTCCTCTAACTTATTGATGGTAGATACGTCGCTGATCAGCTCGGATAGGCGGAGCAACTGCGAGTAACTACGTTGCAAAAAGTAGGTACGTTTTTCCTCGGTGAGGGGAACGCCCGAGAGAAGCGTTTCGATGTAACCGCGAATACAGCTTACCGGCGTGCGCAATTCGTGTGCTATGCTGTTGGTCATTTCGTATTTGAGCCGGCGGTTCTGTTCGGTTTTGGTAATGTTGGTCAGCACAATTTCGAAACTTCCGTCGGGGAAGCGTTGCACGCGAACTTCAAAGTGTCGGTTTTCTTTCTCTACCTTGTATTTGATGAGCGATTCCTCCTTTTGCGCCACGAAACGCTTTACGGGCGTGAGTTCCGGTGCTTCCAAGATGCGGGAATCAATGATAAACGTGGGCTCGTCCAGCATACCGTTCAGTAGCTGAACGAAGTGGCTGTTGGCATAGATATATTCGTTTCGTTCGTTAAAAAAGGCAACGCCCTCCTCGCTATGGGAGAAATGGCTGAGCAGCTTCTCGCGTTCTTCCTTGGCTTCGCGGTTGTAACGCTCAATTTGGCGGAACGTGGTTTTGATCTGTTCGCCCAATTCGCCCAATTCGGTTTGCGGAAACTCGGCATTATCATCAAAGTTGCCTTTCTCATTGGCGCTGGCAACAAAGTTTTGTAACGCCTGAAGCGACTTAGTAAGCCGATCCGTAAAGAGAAAAACCGCTAAAAAGGCGAATAGGGAAAGCGCAAGGATAACGTACAAATATGGGCTGTCGGAAGCGGTTATTCCCCTATATTTTATCTCGTAGGGGAGCGCGGTTCGAACAAAATAATCGGGATAGGCTTTGGCAAAATAGAACATTTCGCGCCCAATGGTGGCACTGTTTCGGCTGCTGAAGCCAGTACCGCTGATGCGTGCCTGTACAATTTCGGGGCGTTCGAAGTGATTTTCCATCGCACCGTTATGCTTTTCGTTATCAAAAACAACGGTCCCATCGGTTAAAATAACGGTAAAACGGAGTGAATCGGGTAGTAGTTTCCCCATAAAAGCTAAACGTTCCGCAGTAGGCATGGCATCATTTGCGGAAAAAAGTGAATCGGTTTTGTTCGATCCGTTACGCCATTCGCAAATAAAAGCATCAATTTGATCGTTGTAACCCTCCATTTTGCTGTAGAGAGCCTCGGTACGTAATCGCTTTTCCTCATTGTGGTGGAAAATAACAATAGCAGTGGCAAAAGCTGCAAATATTACGGCTGAGAATAGAGTTGCCCGTGTTCGGTAGTTAAAACGCATAATGATAGAGAAATACCGGATTAGTTATCGCCGTCCGACTCATCGTCCCTATCGGAAAGGCAGTAGCCGAATCCGCTTCGGTTAACGATGGAAATTGTGCTGCCTTTCAGCTTTTTGCGCAGCCGAGTGATATGCACATCCACCGTGCGCTCCATTACGTAGCTTTCTTCGCGCCATACTTTATCCAAAATTTCGTTACGGGAGTAGACGCGCTCCGGCTGGGAAGCGAGAAGGGTCAGTATTTCGAGTTCCTTTTTGGTCAGGATCATATCGTCACCATTAAGCATGGCGCGCTTTGTCATTAGATCTATTTCCAAATCGCCTACACAGATCTTTCCGCTATTGGCTTCGTGTGCAGGCATTCCTTCCTTAGCCCGATTGAGCACGGCGTGTACACGCGCTTGCAGCTCTTTGACGCTAAAAGGTTTGGATATATAGTCATCGGCTCCGAGGCTGAACCCTGTGAGCAGGTCGTTTTCGGTATCTTTTGCTGTGAGAAAGATTATGGGCATTGTGAGCTTTCGCTCCTTGCGAATTACCTCGGCGAGCTTGAATCCGCTCATTCCGGGCATCATTACGTCCAGTAGTAGCAGATCAAACTTGGTTAAATCCTTAGCCAAAGCCTCTTCGGCAGAGGCGGCGCAGGTAATTAGGTACCCTTGGCTCTCTAAGTTAAAGGTGAGTATTTCGCGCAAATCCTCCTCATCGTCCACGATAAGGATACAAAAGTGCTCTTTCTCGTTATTTGTATTTGCCATTGATGTATACCTATTGGTTATCTTTTTGCGGGAACAAATCCACGTGGCGGGCGTTCTTTCCTTCGGAATGGTATATAGCTGATTCCGCTACGTTGGTAGCGTTGTCGCCAATTCGTTCGATATTGTACGAGATGGTGTTTAGTATCAGTGCGGTACGGATGGAGGCGGGCGATTTGTCCCCTTTATCAATCAGATCGGGAAGATCATCACAAATGCTTCTGTGTTCGGCATCAATGCTCAAATCGCGAGTAATCACATCGCGCGCCAGATCGCTATCTCCTAAGGTAAAGGCTACGATGGAATCTTCCGTCATCTTACTAACTAAGTCCAATTGTCGGGATAAACGGGGCACAATTTGTAGTGCGGGCTCGGTTTCGTACACTATTTGGTCGCTCATTTTGCCGATATTGTGCAAAAGGTCACCAATGCGTTCGAGGAACCCGGTTATATCGATGTAGGCAAACATCTGCCGGCTTTCGGCAGCGCGAGGCGTATAGAGAACAATTCCGTTGATCACTTCGGTACGTATCTTCACTTCCAAGCTATCGATAACGGTTTCGTTTGTTTCCATTTCGGCATCCTTTTCCCGTCGCGTTGCCTCGCGATTGAACAAGGCGCGTACCAAAAGCGCCTGTTGCTTTACTATCTTTGAGAGCACATTGAAGTTTTCCCTGATCAATACGTGCTGACGCTCTAAGTTGGATTGTAGTCCGGACATATTGTAACTGTGGTTAGTCTATTTTGTTCTATACATACATTGAGGCTCTCTCCGGCAAATATACGCATTAACCGAATTGCCCCGTTAGGTATTGCTCGGTACGTTTATCGGCAGGATTGGTGAACATTTTGTCCGTATAGTCGTATTCGATCAGTTTGCCGAGGTACATAAACATGGATCGATCCGATATACGGGCCGCCTGACCCATATTGTGGGTTACGATAACGATGGCGATCTCTTTTTTCAGTTCAAGGATGAGTTCCTCTATACGTTTGGTGGCGATTGGATCCAAAGCACTGGTGGGTTCGTCCATCAGCAGTACATCCGGGCGCAGAGCCATAGCACGAGCGATGCAAAGCCTTTGCTGCTGACCGCCGGATAGGAACGAGCCCTTTTTGTCCAATGTATCCTTCACTTCGTCCCACAGAGCCACGCTTTTGAGGCTTTGTTCGAGTATTTCGCTCCGTTTCTCCTTAGATACCTTTATGCCGTTGAGCTTATAGCCCGCCATTACGTTATCCGCAATGCTCATCGTAGGGAAGGGATTGGGCTGTTGGAATACCATTCCCGCCATACGGCGCACTACCATCGGCTCTTTTTCGGTTATATCTTCGTCTTTGATATAGATCTTTCCGGTCACGCTGATATCCTTATAGAGCGAATGCATCCGGTTAATGGCGCGCAGCAGCGTACTTTTGCCGCATCCGCTGGGGCCCATTATGGCGGTTATCTCGTGATCATATATGTTGGCGGATACATTTTCCACGGCATTCTTCCCCGGTTGATACGAAACGCATAGGTTTTCGATTCGGATCAAAAGCTCGTTGTTTGCGGGATGTTCCCTTGTAACCACGTCGGTTATAGGGGATTCCCGTGCGTCCGCTGTTGGATTATCCGTTATATTCATAATGTTTACATGGCTCGTTTGGCGGCTATTCGTTTAGCAATTATGTTCAGAGTCAGCACCAGTACTAATAGGAATAGGGAGCTGCTCCATATCATATCTATTAGGTTGGGGTCGTTGTAGAACTCCCAAATCAGTAGAGGTACGGCGGAGGATGGGGTCATCAAATCCCAACTTATATGGGTGCTGCCCAAGGCGGTCATCATCAGCGGAGCCGTTTCCCCGATAATTCGGCTAACGGCCAGCAGGATTCCGGTCAAAAGTCCCCCGGAAGCGGAAGGAAGCAGCACTTTCAGCACGGTAGCTCTATAGGAAGTGCCCAAAGCGAGAGCCGATTCCTTCATCGACTTAGGGAGCCGAAGCAGCGTTTCCTCCGTGGAGCGCACAATCAGCGGCAACATCATTATGGCAAGGGATACTGCGCCCGCCAAGGCGGAGTAATTGCCGAGCGGCACCACCACCCATATGTATACAATTATCCCCAATACGATGGAGGGCGTTCCTTGCATCAAATCGGTGATAAAGCGCACCGCCGACGCCATTTTGTTGCCGTGAGCCTCCGATAGGTATATACCTCCCAGCACGCCTAAGGGGATGGCGATGAGCGAAGCTATTACTACCATCAGGAGTGTGCCCACTATTCCGTTGGCAATCCCTCCGGGCAACACAACGCGTTCCCCTACTACGCGGTCGGCTTGCATCTTTGCCATCATTGCATCTACCGCTGTGGGCGACGGCTCCGTGAAGAAGCTCCAGTTGATCTGACCCACCCCTTTGAGGATTATCGTGCCTACAATGAGGAACAGCGGCAGTACCGTTATAAACGTAAGTGCAACATTCGTGCCAAAGAACAATTTGTCCCCTCGCGAACGCATTTTTTGATTTTTCAAATGTATCGGTTGCATCGCTGTGTTACTTTCTTTCTTTGAGCACTAATTTGGCTATTGCGTTGATGATGGCGGTAATGAGGAAAAGGGATAGCGCTATAGCCATCAAACTGCTCAGCTTAAGGCCCTGCGCTTCGCCAAACTGGTTTGCGATCAAACTTGCCATACTTTGCCCCGTATCCAGCAGAGACGTGGGCATTTGATCCGTATTTCCGATGAGCATCGTTACCGCCATTGTTTCGCCCAAGGCGCGCCCGAGCGCAAGGATATAGGCGGCGGCTATACCGCTACGCGATGCAGGCAGCATTACGCGCCATATTACCTCCGTACGCGTGCAACCTAAACTATATGCCGCTTCCTTAAGTCCTTTGGGCGTCAGTTTGATAAATTCGCTGCTCAATGATGAGGCATAGGGGATAATCATCAACGCAAGAATGAGCGATGAGGTAAGTATGCCATATCCGTTATGATTGGGTCCGTCTAAAGCATCAATAATCGGCCGCAATGTATAGAAACCCCATAATCCGTATACAATAGAGGGTATTCCCGCCAGCAGATCCGTAAGCGAGGAAACGATCCGCGCCACACGCCGTCCCTTGTAGTACTCGCCCGTGAACAGAGCCACCGGCAACGAAAAAGGTATACAGAAAATGAGCGCCAGCACGGAGGTGATCACCGTTCCCACGATAAAGGTGAGCGCGCCGTACTGCTCGCTTCCCGCCGTTGGATTCCATTCTGCAGAGCTGAGGAACCGAAAAAAGCCGAATTGCTTAAAGGCGGGAAGGCTCTGCAGCACTAAACTAATGATGAGCGCAATGGCAACCGCCAGCATAAAGTATCCTGCCCCTTGCAGCAATATGCGGAAGAACCGGTCCCAACGAGCCGATGCCGCTTTAGCCGAAGTTAGTGTGCGTACCATAGATTTGTACCGTAATCTGAGCCAAAGGGCAGCCGGCAAGAGGCGCGCTCCACGCTTCCTATAGAGAAATCAGGAGCCACGCAACTTACCCAAACTGCCAAGGAATAGAAAAAAGCAAGGTTTTGGTTTTTCACCATCTCGGATTCAAGGGTACCTATCAATACAGAGTTATGCTATTATTTTGCCTTTTCCGACGATGATAGCGGCTTACCGTCGTACGTAACACTTTCGATCTGTGCGAGCGCATTTGCCTTTAATTGAGCCGGCAGTGGCGCAAAATGTACGTTTGTTGTCTCCTTTTGTGCCTCATCGCCTAACATCCAGCGGACGAAATCCACCGTGGCCTGAGCCTTTTCTACGCTGCGTTTGTCGTACTTCTGCTCTTTGTACAGAATGAGCCACGTAAGGCAGCTGATCGGATAGGCGTTCGCTCCATCGGCATCGGTAATCATCGTACGCGTATCGGCAGGCAGATCGCCCTCAGCAGCAGCCGATATCGATTCCAATGAAGGATTGATGTAGTTGCCCGCTTTATTGAGAATGGCTGCCGTGGGCATACCTAACGAAAAACTGTACTCGCTGCCGATGTAGCCGATGGCGCCGTCCGTCTGCTTAATTACGCCGGCAACGCCCGGATTGCCCTTTGCCGCCAAGCCGATAGGCCATTTGAGCGACTTGCCGCTCCCAACGCTGTTTTGCCACTCTTCGCTCACTTTGCTCAGATAGTTACTGAACACGTTGGTCGTTCCACTACCGTCGGCACGATAAACCGGCGATATTTTCTTGTTCGGAAGCGATATTCCTTCGTTGATCGCTTTGATCGCCGGATCGTTCCACATCGTGATGCGTCCCAAGTAGATATCTGCAATCAGCGCGCCGGTGAGCTTTAAGCCACTCACTTCCGGCAAATTGTACGCTACCACTACGGCACCCATGCAGGTGGGGATGTGTACGATGGCGGGCAGCGCGCTCATTTCGTCGTCCGTGAGGAAGGCATCGGTTGCCGCAAAGTCCACCACGCGATCCGTGAGGCTACGGATACCGCCGCCACTGCCCAATGCTCCGTAATTGATGCGCACTCCCTTCTGTTCCTGATACTTTTTGAATATTACGTTGTAGTAAGGCAGCGGAAATGTAGCGCCCGCCGCATCCAAACTATCCGCACTTCCGTTGTGCCGGCACGAGGTGATGAGTGTGCCTGCCGAAAGCAGTGCTAATGTGGCTAACAGAGCTATACTGCCGTGCCTGCCGAGTCGAATTCCTTTCATTTCGTTTTTCTCTCTTTTGTGAACGGTCGCTCCCGACCGTCCCATTTCTATTACGTTTGCTCTTGCTGAACGAACCGCGTTCCGTCAACCCGAGCCTCCTTATCCGTGACCGAAACACTATACGATTCCAATCACGCTGCAATATTAGCCGATAGCTATTACTCTGCTGTTACATAATTGTGAAGATATTGTTACGCCCCTGCGCCCCCGTACCCCTGCCTGCATTAATGCGCATTTGCGCCCTTCCACACCCATACGCACGCCCCCTCCGCAGCGCATCCCCGTCCCCGCGCCTACGAACTTTCGCCCTTCCACACCCATCCGCCCGCGCCCGCCGCAGCGCACCTTCCTCCACACATCTCCACACCAGCGCCCCCCTCCGCTGCGCACCTTAGTACTAATATTTTCCCATCGGAGTTGATCGGAGCTTATCGGAGTCAATCAGAGCTTATCAGAACCCATCCGATTTCCTCCGATTAATTCCGATTGGTTCCGACAACTTCTGATACCCTCCTACGGACGTACCACTCGCCCCCACCCATCCCCTGCCCCCACTTCTCCGCACCAACGTTCCCGTCTCAGCGCACCCATGCTTTCCCCTTACCATACGCACACCCCCTCCGCAGCGCACCTTCGCTCCCGCGTCTGCACACTTTCTCACTCCCACACCCATCCCGCGACCCCACCGCATCGCACCTTTGTACTAATATTTTCCCATCGGAGTTGATCGGAACTTATCGGAGTCAATCAGAACTTATCGGAAGATATCCGATTCCCTCCGATAAATTCCGATTGGTTCCGATAACTTCTGATACCCTCCTACGGACGTACCACTCGCCCCCACCCATCCCCTGCCCCCACTTCTCCGCACCAACGTTCCCGTCTCAGCGCACCCATGC
>CABTZX010000002.1 GCA_902489445.1 uncultured Bacteroidales bacterium | reverse complement strand
TTGACAGTGAAGATATGGGTTCGCACACCATGTGTCATCTGGGTTTTCATTCATTTTTGCGACATAGTCAGAATAAAACGGTCTTATCGTTAGGGTTAGCCCATTGAAGTCCGTCGACATGTTTTGTTGTGCCTGCATACATAAGGAGGACGCAAGAGCAAGTACTATGGCTGAATATACGATTCTCATTGGATTAAATATTCCATTGGATGATAGACGACACTGTATCATAACTGCTTCTAATATTACTGTGGGCAAAGATACGAATATTTGATAACTAGTAGTAGATTCTCTATTTCCCTCTTGTTAGAAGTTATAGGGATGAGACTTAAGTCTACTTTTTTTCAGCGAACAACACCGTTGCGACTTTGACTGACTATTCATAGGGCAACTCCTACGCAAGCTTTGCTTCGCCATACTGAATGCTACTTTCTCAACTCTTTCTACGTGCTTCCTTAATCTTTTCTACGTACTTTGACAATCATTAGTATATACCTTCTCGATAAATCGTTTAAATGATTTGTACAAATCATTTAAAGTACGCGTATAAATCCTTTAAGAGATTTGTATAAATCCTTTTAACTATTCATAGAGGGTCTATAGACCAAAGGTTGAGGTTCTACGTACAAAAGATTGAGAACCTACGTACAACAGAGCGACGATGTACGCACATGGGAGTGGAAACGTGCGCGTAAGGGAGTAGAGAGGTAGGTGTGATGGGGCGATAGGTACCGTAGTACGGGTTGAGAAGGGTAGATCTCTGGAGGTGAGGGTAGGTACCGTCAAGATGTTTCGTGCAATGTGCCTTTCCGAAAGATGAGGGTTAGCAGGCAAAGGGGAGGGTGCCGTCACGCCGTATCGCGTAATGTACCTTCCCGAAAGATGAGGGTTAGCAGGGAAAGAGGAGGGTACCGTCATGCCGTATCGCGTAATGTGCCTTCCCGAAAGATGAGGGTTAGCAGGCAAAGAGGAGGGTACCGTCATACCGTATCGCGTAATGTGCCTTCCCGAAAGATGAGGGTTAGCAGGGAAAGAGGCGGTACCGTCAAGGCGCGGCGCGTAATGCTCTTCGGGAAAGAGGGGTTAGTAGGCGAATAGACGGTACACTACGAGGGCGATGATGGCATATACGATGTTGGGCAGTTCGGCAGCCAACATGGGCGAAAGGGCTCCGGAGATGGCAAAGCTGGACGAGATGGTCATAAAAACGATATAGGTAAAGCTCAGCGCAATGCCAAGTGCCAGTGCCAAACCCATCCCGCCTTTGCGCTTGCGTACAGAGAGCGAAACGCCAATGAGCGTCAGGATATATGCCGCAAAGAAAGCGGCAAACCGCTTGTGTAGCTCTACTTCAAACAGCTTAACGTTCGCTGCGCCTCGTTCCCTCTGACTATTGATTTGCCCGATCAGTCGGGGAGTGGAAAGGTTTTCGGCATCCAAGGCTGTAGCCAAAAAGTCCTGTGGCGTGATGTAGAATAGGGTATCTAATTCGGAGAAACGGAGTAGGGTATCCTCTTTTGCACCGAAGCGCGTGAGGGTTCCTTCGCCAAGCAGCCAGCGATAGCCCTCTTTGTATTCGGCTCGGTTGGCTTCCAATCGGCTGCGTAGGGTACCATTCTCGAATTTATCAATGGAAAAGTCGACACCATAGCCATCGGTGGCACTGAAGTAACGCATATAGAGGTATTGGTGCGGTGCCAGTTCGAGCTGAATGGTTTCAGCGTAATCAATGCGTTTATCCTTAATGTAGGTGTTCTGAAACTCGTTGCGTACTCTGTTGCCCGGTGGAATGACAAAGCTGTTAAGTAGGAGCGTAAAGATGGCAATTACCGTTGCGGAAAAGAGATAGGGACGCAAAAGACGGCGGAAACTGACCCCTCCCGCAAGGATGGCTATAATCTCGCTCTTCTGCGCGAGCTGGGTGGTGAAGAAAATAACCGATATGAAGACGAAAAGTGGGCTGAAGAGTACCGCGTAGTAAGGAATGAAATTGACGTAATAATGGAAGATTATCTCATAAAGGGAGCAATCCGGATTGAGGAACTTATCGATCTTTTCGTTGATATCAAAGATGACCGAGACACTCAGAATCAGTCCGATAGCAGCAAGGAATGTGCCGAGGAAGAGCGTAACAATGTAGCGGTCGAGGCGTTTAACGCGACACCGCTCTTTGCGCTTCCTTTGTTTCGAGGATCGCATTGTAACCTGCTTATGCGGTTTCATTCGGGGTGATGTTCTTCGGTAAAGTCAACGTATTCGCCGTGGTCCTTATCGAACTTGCGTCGTTCTACCTCTTCCATTGAAAGCGTTTCCTGCTTTTTCGTCTTGTCCCGGCGGTTCGCTTTGTGCGATTGACGCTGAGCATCGAATTGACGCTGCATCCGTCGCATCAACATTGAGGCGAAAGCTCGTGCTATCCATCTCCGTAAAAGATAGATAATGAGCAAGATGAGGAATAAATAGAGTAAAATATCCATATGCCTTTGTTAATCTAACTTTTTCCGTTCAATGCTCCGGATGATAAACGGCGAAGTGGTTATGTATATTGCCATAATAGGCACCAATCCGCTCCAGCCCATAAGGGCGACGAGGGTTATGCCGCTAAGCCCCAAGAGCAGTAGGGCGATATTGATGTGCTTCTCCCGGTAGGAGCGCGCCGTTAGATGCGTTTTAAGCGACAAAAGCGGCAGATTGCTCACCATTAGAATGCCGAACAGGAGAATAAGTATATAGGTTACGATTACGAGTGAACGGCTATTCTCGTATTGTAGAAGGATTCTGCTCCAACCGATCCAGAAGAGCGCGTTTGCCGGTACGGGCATTCCGTAAAAATATTGCCGAGGGCGCGTATCACGATTGAACTTCGCTAAGCGATACGCAGCAAAGAGAGGTAAAACCAGAATAGGCAAGAGCTTGATCGGCAGGATTGTGTCGAAGGGACAATGATCATAATCAAAGCGGTTCATCCCAAGCGTCTGCAACAAGATAAAGCATGGAGCTATGGCAAAGGATACTAAATCCGCAAGGGAATCCAGATCTGCTCCAATTTGACTTTCACTGTGTAGCATTCGTGCCACTAATCCGTCCAAAACGTCAAAGAGAGCCGCCACTAATATGAAGTAGAGGGGAAAGGCTGATCCGCGAGGCGTATTGAAGGAAAGCCAAACAGCAATGCAGCCGCAGAACAGATTGCCCAGCGTGAGCAGATTAGGGATAAACTTGCGGATGCTCATAGCGGTAAATAGCCTAATAGGGTCATGCCTCCGGTAACGGAAGTGCCGATAGAGTGCTCTAATACAGTATCCGGAGGAAGGTAGATATCCATGCGCGAGCCGAAACGAATGAAGCCCAATTTATCATTGATGTTAACGGGGTCGCCCGGCTGTACATAGGTGGTAATGCGCCTTGCTACCGCACCGGCAATTTGCTCTACCAATATACGTTTGCCCCCGGGAGTACGGATAATAACGGAGGAATGTTCGTTTTCCAAACTGCTTTTGGGCAGAAATGCTTTATGGAAGTTCCCCTCCGTATGCTCTACGAGCTCAATGGTTCCCTCTACAGGAATCCAATTGGCGTGAACGCTGTATAAGGACATAAACACGGATACTTTGAGGGCTTCCTGCTTGAGATAGCGACTTTCGTACACCACTTCGGCGGCAACAATCTTTCCGTCTGCCGGAGAAGTAACGGCGCCATCCTTGCCGATATGAGGATTATGCCGCACGGGGCTTCGGAAGAAATTGAGCGCCAAGCCGATTATAATAAGGGAAACAACTACTACCAGAGCAAAAACGAGCCGATAGGGTTGGAAATGCCATGCCATCCACGAGCATAGCGTACAGATGATGAACAGAGAAAAGAGTATACCTCTTCCCTCGCGGTAGAACTTTTTGTGAATGCCTCTTCGTTCCTTCAAATTCATAGTGTCAACTTTTGATAAGGGAAGTTTCGCTATATGGATACACCTTTATTATTTGTTCGGTATTACGGAACGGATACCAAAGGAATCCTTCTACATTGGTAAAGCCCATTTCCTTGATTAAAATGCAGTAAGCGGCAACCTGATTTTTGTGCTTTTCAGAGGGTTGCGCAAACTTATAATCAATAACAGCTATAGATTTATCAGGCATCATTACAACGCGGTCGGGGCGGAATAGATGAATACTATTAGGGCGGACGATGGTTTGCTCGTTCCAAACGGTAATATCGGGTGCAAACCATCGCTTCCCGTACGGATGCTGTACAATGCTCGTAATAGATCGGATGACATCCTCGCGCCGACTTTCATCGATTATGCCCTCCGAAATCGCTCCATTTACGGCATCTTTCAAGGTTTCCGGTGTAGTTATCCGGCTCAGTATGTCGTGCAGAACGCGGCCGTTTTCTATATACTTTTCATCCTTAAATCCATTCTTTGCCGTCATACGAACCCGTAAGTTTGGGAAAGAACCCTGCATGTAACTTTGAAAGCTGGGGATTTGTTGAGGATTGTTTAGCGAAACGGTTCTGCTTTCCGTATTTCCCTTATTGGGAATAGAAGTGTACGGAAGGAGGTTATCGCCCTGTTCACCCCAAAGAATGCTATAGAGGAGCGAATGCAATAGAGGCTTATCCTGATCCTTGTCGGTAGGTTTTTGTACCCATAGCACCATACCTTTCTTTGCTCTGGTTGCTGCTACATAGAATAGGTTCAGGCGATCGATGGTTTCTTTAACCATTTCCTCGTAATAATCTACCGCAAAGTAAGTCTTTTCCAGATCTTTTGTTCGTTTTACCGGTACCTTTAGCCATTGATTGGCATTATGATTTTGATTTAAGCCAGATATAATGTTTTGCGGAATAGTTACCCATAAATAGGGCGCCCGTCCGCCTCTTCCGGCAAAACCAAGGTTCCACGTTAAAAAGGGTAGTAGTACGATAGGGAAACCCAACCCTTTTGCTTTGTGAATAGTCATTATGCTGATGGCGTTTTCGTCTCGTACGGGAAGATCCTGTTTGTATCCCCTCGTGTGCCACCACTCAACAAAAGAGATTATGCTGCCATAGTTATCTTTACGGAAAGTTTCTACCACATCCAAAAAGGTCATCACATAGGCACTTTCGCTTTCTTGTACCAAAGGTGCAATATGTTTGACCATTTCTCCAATAAGTGTAGATAGGTTGCTGTGTGCTTTTTCCTTTTCGAGCAGATTGAACAATTCATCGAATGCCGGAACAGGCCTCGTTTCCGCCAACTCTTTGTAACGTAAAGCTGCGATGCCGCGAGCAGTATGATTCCTTTTATCGGCAAGAGCTGTGAGTAGATCAATGAGTAAACCTACAACGGACGAATTGCTAAGTTTGAGCGCTTCGCTACTGGTAAACTTAAAACTTTGGGCATGCTCCGGGTGATCGGATGCAAATTGAAGAAAAGCGGCTGCTACCTCTCCGACTTGTCGGTTCGTATTGACCAATACGGCGATATCACGCGGTTCATAGCCTTTTCCGATCAGTTTGACTATTTTGCTGCATATTTCCGGAGAACTTCCCTCATTTCCGATAAGCGGAGAGCAATCTTTATCCACAAGAATATATTCTACTCCACCGGATGTATTGCCGTGAGCCGCTTTCTGCTCTACTTCTGCGTATGTATCGGTAATACTTTGGGTAATTCCGTTTAGCGTATCTTCATTTATCGGAGCGATCTCGTTTGCAACGGCTTTACTATAATCGGAGGAGATAGAATCTTTAAGTTTTCCGGCAACAAGCTGTGGCAGTTGCTTGAATAGTTCATTATTGAATTGAACGATCTCCGGTACACTGCGCCAATTCTTATCCAAAACTTGGCTCTCAATGTAAGTCTTGAAATCCTCCGGAATAAGATCTTGCAAAATTGTTCTGTCGCAGTGGCGAAACTTATAGATGCTTTGCTTTACGTCGCCCACGATAAGATTCTTATTGCCCGAAGCGAGCGAATTGTCGAACAAAGGCTTTAGATTGTCGTATTGGAGCCGTGAAGTATCCTGAAACTCATCAATCATAAAGTGATGAATTTTGCTACCGGTCCGTTCATACAAAAAGGAGGCATCGCTGTTGCCACCCGACAAAATCTTGTTGATAAGGGTTTGGGACGAAAAAAGTAGCATAGAGTTTTGCGCCAATCCCTCTTCCTTCATAGCTTCGTCAATATCGTTGAGCGTCGCCAGCAGGGGTAGATCGGCGTCAATGCATCTTAGAGAATTGTAAAGAAGATGATCTTCGCTTTTGACCTTGGCCGTCGGTTTTTCGGCACCTACGGGAGGATTATCCAAAAGAAGCTTTATTTCTTTCTGTAGTGTGGCGATTAGCGTCGCATCCGGCACAATTGCCCGGTTATTTCCCTGTAGTTGCGAGGAAGCGAAAAGTTGCTTTCCGATATCTTCTACTCGCGGAAGTATGTTGTACCGCTCTCCCTTTTCGATGCCTTCTCCGGCAATTGAGGAGATACATTTGTAGATATCCTCTTTTTCCCGGCTTGCCAAATCGTTGAAGAGCATCAAAACGCCTTTGTGTAAGCGGTAATCGTTATCCAATTCGATGCGGTAGTTGCTCTGATGCCCTATTTCGGAGGCAAAGGAGCGTACTATTTCCTCAAAGAAAGAATCAATGGTTTTTACCTTAAATGCACTATAGTCACTCAGAATCATCTTTAGTGACTTTTCCGACCGATGCTTCAACTCTTGTGGCTGTATGTGTAAGCTTTTACACAAATCTGCTTCCATTGATGAGGCTTCTTTGCCCTTAAGGAGAGAAAGCTCCTCAATGATGCGGCTCTTCATCTCTGCGGTTGCCTTTTTAGTAAAGGTAACGGCAAGTATATTGCTGTAAGCAAACAGCGGGTTTTCAAGTGCCAAGGCGATAAACTCTCGGGATAGGGTATAGGTTTTACCCGATCCCGCCGATGCGGTATACACATGCAATAGGCCTTTGGTATTCACGGAATTCATATTGTGAGTTGAGTTCCAAAAGACATACTTCCGCCTCTTGCTCCAAAGGTATATAAGTTTGAATCAAAAGGTATATAGATTTCAATAGAGAGGTATATACCTTTCATTTGAAACTTATATAGGTTTGGTCGAAGAGGTATCATCGGGAAGAAGCAGCTCCATCTATCTTGAGCGCATTCGCAGCTAAGAGTTCATTTTGCACTCTGCGTCTTACGATGTCAATGGCAAGGAAGCAAGCCTCGCGAAGGGAGCGTTCGGATGCCAAACCCTTACCGGCGATGTCGTAACCGGTACCGTGATCCGGGGAGGTTCGCACTATGGGAAGCCCGGCAGTGAAGTTAACGCCTTCGTCCATAGCCAATAACTTAAAGGGGGCAAGCCCTTGATCGTGGTACATAGCCAATATAGCATCGTACCCACTTCGTCCCTGAGAGCCCCAAAATCCGTCTGCCGGAAAGGGACCGAAAGCAAGTACGCCTTCATCGTCGTGTAAGCGGGCAATAGCGGGGGCAATAATTCGTTTTTCGTCCGAACCTATCAGTCCGTTGTCCCCTGCATGCGGATTAAGAGCTAAAACGGCTATTCGGGGTGCGGAAATACCAAAGTCGCAAACTAACGAATCTCTCAGAGCCAATCCCTTGCGAACAATCAAATCCTGCGTAAGAGCAGGTTGAACCTCCGCGAGTGCCAGATGCTCTGTAACCAATGCTACGCGCGTATTCTTAGCTGTCAGTATCATTAGCGGCTCAGCACCACAGCGTTCGCCCAAATAGGCGGTATGCCCCTTGTAGGGAAAGAGCGAAGTGGGCATTGTCGATTTATTAATGGGCGCAGTAACCAAAGCATCCAAATCGCCCGATAAAAGGTCGGTTGTGGCTTGATCCAGAGCCTGATAGGCAGCCTTTCCGGCATCCGGAGTGGGGCGTCCTATCTCCACTTGGAGCTCATCATCCGTACAATTGATTAGGTAGGGGCACGGCTCTGTTTCACGCACTTCGGAGGGATGATTGATCCGCGTCCAGGGGGCGCCCTCCATATTGAGCGTTTTGCGGTAATAGGCAGCTACTTTGGCAGAACCATATACAATAGGCGTAAATAGCTCTGTCAGACGTTCGTCTTGGAGCATTTTGAGGATAATCTCATACCCAATGCCGTTAATGTCGCCGTGGGTAATGCCAATCCTCAGTTTTCGCTTTGTCGCTTGTGTCATCCTAATTTATCTCTATGTTTCGCCAAAGGATTTTTTTCAGAATTTCAGGGTTAAAATCGCCCCGATCTGCCGGTCGGAATGAATAGAGAGCAGCCTGCATTCGGCGGACCAGATCGCGTTTCAGTTCGTTGGGATTATAGACAAATCCTTCCACATAGTAAAGCGTATGCGTGGCATTATCTACAAACGCGTGCGCAACAAACGGACCTGCCATCATATCTTTACCACTCATTTCCCACAAACCGTTCATTTCAAGCCGCGTTTCTCCGCCCGGAATGCTCACAAGCCGCGCTTCAACGGGTACTACCTCATTATGGGTCATGTGGCTTTCGGGCGTAGAACCGGGGATTTGGCTCCCCAAAACGGAATCGCGTAATGCCAATATTTGGCTGACGGGAGGAATCTTATCGTTATTGTACGGCAACGCGAAAATGGCGAGGTCCAAACGTTTATCGTACGTATTATTCGACATCCAGAGAAAACGATCTGCCGATTTGTACGAAACAATATCCCCCGGCACATTGATGTGATGCTTAAAGAGGCTGAGCGCAAAGCTATCTGCCTTGGAACTATAATCTTTTACGAGCAAATCGTTAGCCAAGCGAAACAGCTCATTCCGTAGGAATAGATCGCGCACAATGGCTGCTCCCCGCCCTTTTACGAACATTTGCAACGAATCTCGGCTCGGAGTTTGGAGCGTGACTACCAATTGCCCTGAAGCCCATGGGTCATAGGCGTACTTAAGCGTGTTTTTACTATACGTATCGGAGTTAGCATCCACGATGAATATATTGCGCGTATTGCGCAAAAAATCATTGAAATCGGCTTGATCTACCGTGAGAACGCGAAGCCAGTTTTCCACTTGTGGCAATGCGGGAACCTCGGCTTGTAGCATATCTTTTACAGCCATGCCCACGCTGTCGCGTTGCCAATCCTGATCCATAACCAAAAGAACCTCTCCGGGACTACCGGAAGCGCCCATTAGGGAGCTTGTTGTTTTGCCGTTGCAGGATGCTAAAAGAAGCATCAGTGCGGGCAATAGGTATATAACTTTCCTTTTCATTTTAGCATCAATCCCAATTATTTTTGCTTAGTTGCTCTTTGCGTTAGCCAATCCTTAATAGCCTCTACCAAAGCTCTATTGCGTTCTTCGTCAAGAGCAGAAATACGCATATAGCTTTCGTCCAACCCATAGTAACCTTCCATTGTAGCAATGGTCATTCGGTAGTTCTGTTCCAAGAATTTCTTTAACTCGGTTGCTTTGCCCGTTTTGAGCTTTACCAAGAAGAAAGTAGTTTCGTTATTGAATACTTCCAAAGCATCTATTTCGCGAAGGCTTGCCATAAGCTCCTGAGCATTACGTAACCATTTGCGTATAGGAAGCGTAAATTGCGCCGGATGAATAAGGATATATTTGGCTGCCTCCTGAGCAATGCTGGTTGATGACCACGGAATGGTGTAACGTGCAATACGCTTTGCAACAGACTCTTCAGCAACTAAATAGCCAATGCGTAGCCCCGGTATGCCATAAGCTTGACTAAAGCTCCAAACTAGTATTAGATTCTTGTAGCTCTTTACGTCCTGCGACTTGAGCATATTGGTCGTTGTGAACGTGGCATATGATTGATCAATCACAAACTTTACGTTCGGGAAGCGCTTAATGGCACCGATTAGCTCCGAGTGGCTTACAATATGCCCGTCCGGATTATTGGGCGTTGAGAGCAAACAGTAGTCAACTTTGTCCAGAGGCCAGTTAGCTATCGGCTCCAAGTCGGATATGTATACTATTTCGTATCCGTACAATTCGAATGCTTCGGCATATTCGGGCGGAGAGGGTACCGGTAGTAACAGCTTGCCTCGTTCCATTCCTTGAGCAATTTGATATAGAGCTCCTGTGGGACCGTTAACGATTACGATGGAATCGTCCGTAAGTTCGTGCCGTCGTGCTATCATTTTGCGCAATGTGGCGGCATCTCGTTCGGGATATCGGCGAAGCGTTGCCGACAAATGCTCCGTAAGATGTTCCGCAAGCATTTCGGTACGTGCTCCGTACCATACGGTGGAACTGAAATCAATCATCGTCCCGGCTTCCTTCTTTTGGGCGTTATGGTTCATATTGAGTTGGTTTTAGAACTATAGTGCTTGGTATACGGCCTCCAATAAAGCAGGACGTATTCTTTCCGTGTTCAATACTTTATTCATACGGGTAGGATAGGTACGGTTGCACAGAAATACAAATACTAACTGATTATCCGGATCAATCCAAAGAGCCGTTCCCGTGAATCCTGTGTGTCCGTACGTATGTTGCGATGCTTCAGAGGGAAGATTGGGATTATTTGGGTACCATTTCATAAATCCGCCTTCCGTACGCGGCTCCTTTTTATGCATACCTTTTGTGAAGTGACGTACCGTGGATGGCTTTATAAGCTGCTTCCCGCCATAGGTACCTTCGTTAAGTAGCAGCTCACCGATGGCAGCCAGCTCCACAGCGGAAGAGAATAAGCCCGCATTCCCCGCTACGCCTCCCAGTACCGCGGCGCTTTCATCGTCCACCGTTCCTTGCAGTTTGCCGCGCAAATAGCAGTTCTTTTGAGTGGGGGCGATGCTCATTTCTTCATTCTTTTCCATAGGTTTGAATCGGCAGTGCTCCAAACCCATTGGCTTGTACAGTTCCTCTTCAATAAAGAGATCCAGTTGTTTTCCCGATGCGCGCTCTACAATCATCCCCAAAAGGATATAGCCCACATCGCTGTAACGGAAACTTCCTCTTCGCGAAAGATTGGCTCGTCCTATTTGACTCAGCACACTATCCTGAAGGGAATGATGCAGAAAATACCCTTCTCCAAAGCGTAAATCGTAACTTTTCCCCGCCTTTTTGTGTACCAGTAAGCGATTAAACCGGTATGACGGATTTACCCAAACGTTCCGTTCTATTTGGGGCCAGCCCGTCCGTTCACGATAGGAAAAGAGCGGTGCGCCCTGCAAAGAACCGGGGTCAATCAGCGTATTGAAAAAGTTAATTCCTGCCGGCAACCCGCTTTTGTGCTGCAAAAGCTCCTTGATAGTGAGCTTTCCCGCCGGAGAGCCCTGTAACTCGGGAATATAGTCAGCTACACGCCGATTAGGTTTAACCAGTCCTCTATCCGTTAGTATCATTATTGCGGGTATGGTAGCTGCCATTTTAGTCACCGAAGCAACATCATATACGGTGCCGAGGGTAACGCTTTCGCTTCCCTTTGTTCCTTCCAAAGTGCCGTAAGCCTTCTGCAGAAGCGGCTTCCCTTTATGGAAAACTACGATTTGGCAACCGGGATACGCATTCATCCGTAGCCCTTTGGTAGCGATCTCATCCACCTTCGCAAAGCGATTTGCGTCAAAAATGGTCTTTGGGAGTGGTTTTGCTGCTTCTTTGCGCTTTGCGCCTCTTCCCTCCGGACGTACAATCCGAAAGTTCGCTTTACTGCCAAAAGCCGCTTCGGGGTAGAGTAGTGCCGCGTAGGCACGCTGAGCTTCGGCGCACGCTTCGTAACATTGGGTTACCGCAGCGGCATGTTGCGCTCCGACTTTATGTTCGTTAAATCCGTATGGTGAAGCAAAGTGTGCGTAGATTACCGTGTATTTGGATGCCAAAGCCTTGGTGATCGCGGCGTCGCTACGTCCCGAATAGCTATTAATGAGAACAATGTCGCATCCTTTGAAGCTATTCACTATTTGGGAGCGTTCTGCTCCTCCTCCGGTAGTAAGGGCAATTTGAGGGCGTACTCCCAACTCAGCCAATGCTTTTTGGAAAGTTCCGTTTGCGCCACCCCCATTGCCGAACTCAAGCAATCCGATCCTTTGTTTCGGCGATAGCGGAAGCAGGTCGCCCTTTGAAGTGGAAACGCGCAATGATTCGTACCAAATACGATCCGCGTGTGTACAGAACTCTTCGCGGTTCAGCTCGGCCAATAACTCGTTGCGGCTCAATACCGTTTGTTTCTTTATGGAGAGGGTGCCCATAACCGCGTATTTGGCTTCGAGAACCTTCGTTACTCGTTGCTCCAAAAGGGCTCTTGTTAGTGTGCCCTGCGCCACGGCGCGTACAATATCCCGATGCATTTGAACCGGATTGGTGGGCCCCAGCAACATATCGTTCCCTGCAAGTAGCGCAGCAACGCCTAAGGGATGAGTGCCTTTTTGCTGAGCACCCGCCATTTGTAGCCCGTCCGTAAAGATAAGTCCCTTGAAGCCGAGGGTATTCTGCAGCAGATCGGTGGTGATGGGTCGGCTCAGCGAAGCAGGTGTTTTGGTAGGATCTAATGCCGGGACGGAGAGGTGAGCCGTCATAATGCCTCCGTAGCCTGCATCAATATATGCCTTAAAGGGGATCAGTTCGTTTTTTCGCATCGAAGAGAGACTCCCTTTGATCGTTGGAAGCGTTTTGTGCGAATCTCTATTGGTATTACCGTGACCGGGAAAGTGCTTGGCTACAGTAAGAACGCCCCCATCCTCCATTCCTTTTGAGAATGCAAGCACACAGCGGGTCACTTCACTGCTCGTGGTTCCAAAGCTCCGCGTGCCGATAACAGGGTTGTGCGGGTTATTGTTGATGTCGGCGACCGGAGCAAAGTTTACATGTATGCCCATTATTCGGCATTGAGTGGCAAGATCTCCCCCCATAAGGGTGATAAGCTCCGGAGAACAATTTGCCAATCCGCTATTGCGCGGATAGCGTATAGTACTACTGAGACGCATCGCCAAGCCCCATTCGGCATCAGCAGTTATTAAGAGCGGAAGCGTGCTTACATCGTTCAATTGACGCGTCATCTCCCGTTGAGCGTACGGATCGCCCTTTTGAAACAGAATACCTCCGGCTCCAATTTGACGCACTATGTTCTGAGCTTCCCTAATTCGTTGGGCGTTTGTGGACGGATACACTACCGGAACGATCAATTGTCCCGCCAGTTCTTCTACCGACATACGTGCTACGAGCGCGTCAATCTCCTTCCGCTGTTCCGGTCCTATTACGAGCAGTGCGTTATCGCTTCCGTCCCCGCTCCTCTCTTTGGTACTTTCACCGGTAGAGCCCTCTATGGGCGAAGAATGTTCGGCACCTCGATTTGCCTGACGACCCCCTTTCCCATACGGACCAAATCCCGTGGTACTCCGACAGTTCGTGAGGGCAATCGCCGCTCCGAACAACACTATTGCAGTAAGTATCTGTATCCTTCCCCTTCTCATATCGCTACAAATTTACCTCTTATACCTGAATAATCAATCCGCCCACCCTCTTTTTACCCCTCCTCCTGCTGATACTTTTCTTGTTTTCTTCTACTTGAGCTTCCTGTTTATATGTACTTGTTCGCTTGGATATACGTAGGAATTCAACCGTTTCTTCGATGAGTGTTGATCTTTTGTACGTAGATGTTCGATAAATCGTTTAAAGGATTTGTACAAATCGTTTAAAGTACGCGTATAAATTCTTTAAGCAGTTTATATAAATCCTTTAAAGAATTTGTCGAGAATGTACGTACAAACGATTGTGTTTCTACGTAGAAATGGTTGAGCTTCTACGTAGAAATGGTTGAGCTTCTTCGTAGAAGTGGTTGAAGAACAAGGAAGAATCAACTGTGCCTCTTAGAGGAGGTCATGCGGTAAAAGGGGTGAGATGGAGGAATCGAAGAGAATAAGGTGCTTGGTTCATTGACTTTGTGACGTTCCTTGCTCAGAGGAAGCCGTCCGTTCCGGTATGCGTCGGAATTTGCGTTACCTTTGTTCCGGTTATATAAAGGGAAAGGAACGGATATGAATCATCGTTTGGCTGTTTTACTAATCGGTTGCATCGTTTTATTTGGAGTGGATACTTCTGCTCAGTATAGGGGACGATGTGTTGCCCAAAGTGCATCAAAGCGAGTGGCTACAAGCACCGAAAAGATGGGAGTGTCGCTACAAGTCGGTGCGGAACGCCTTGATCTATACCTACCACTCATTAAAGATAAGCGGATCGGCATCGTGAGCAATCACACAGGACGGGTAGGGAATAGCGGGACATTGCTCGCCGATACGCTGCTTTCCTTAGGTCAAAACGTGGTAAAACTCTATTCGCCCGAACACGGATATCGTGGAACTGATGACGCCGGAGCAAGCGTTGCCGACGGAAAAGATACCCAAACGGGGCTTCCGGTGGTATCGCTTTACGGAAAACATCGCAAGCCGAGCCGGAAAGATTTGGCAGACATCGATATATTGCTCTTTGATTTGCAGGACGTGGGAGCACGCTTTTACACCTACATCAGCACGTTGCACTACGTAATGGAGGCAGCCGCTGAAGCAGGCATACCGCTCATTGTGCTGGATCGTCCTAATCCGTGCGACCATGTGGCGGGTCCCGTATTGGAAAAGGATTGTGCGTCCTTTATCGGGATGCACCGCATTCCGTTGCTGCACGGGCTTACTATGGGCGAACTTGCACGTATGATTAACGAAGAGGGATGGCTCGAACCGGCATCTCTTCGCTGTGACCTGACCATAATCCGTATGAAAGGGTGGCGGCACGGAGATGCCTATTCGCTACCGGTACCGCCCAGTCCCAATCTAAAGAGCGATAAGGCGGTTGCGCTCTATCCGTCCCTTTGCCTTTTCGAAGCAACCATTATGAGCGTGGGATGCGGCACATCGGACCCGTTCACCGCTATCGGCTATCCGGATAAGCGTTTCGGTAAGCCGATATTTACGCCGGTCGCGATGCCGGGAGCCTCCAATCCCAAGCACAAAGGGAAACGTTGCTACGGAGAGGTATTCTCGCCTGAGTCGTTGGATGCGTGCGGATTCGATCTTGCCCCCTTTATTCGCTTTTACCGAAAAGCATCCCAAGCTGGCTTTCAATTGGTGGATCGGAAGCGGACATTCGAACTTCTTGTGGGAAACAAGCAGACCTTAAAGCAAATTGAAAGCGGCATGAGTGCGGAACAGATATCCGCCACATGGGAACCCTCGCTGAAGGGTTACCGCGCCTTGCGAAGCCGTTATCTGCTCTATCCAGAGCGGTAAAGTTAAACGTATATACCTTTCGAACAATAGGTATATACGTTTCAATCAATATGTATATAGGTTTCGGATGAAAGGTATATACGTTTCGCGAGGGGCGTTAGAAGGCTGAAGGAGACGGTAGTTCCCTTGTCTGAAACAAAGAGGATATCTATTCTGCGGAATTGTCCGCCAGATCGGTGTAATCTTCGAATAGAAAGTCGTTGTACGGATAGCGTTGTACGTGGATCGCTTTAACTCGATCGTAGAGCCGCTGCTTCAGTTCGTCCATTCCCTCTCCGGTGCGGGCAGAAATAAAGAGGCATTCGTCGCGCATTTTTGCCATCCAGCTGGCGCGAAGGTCCTCTAAACTGTAGTTCTCGCGCTCCCGAGGCGTTAAGTCGTCTTCGTCCTTCGGTTGCCAGGAAAAGGCATCCGTTTTGTTGAATATCAGGATGCTCGGCTTTTCCTCGCCCTCCAATATTTCCGCAAGCGTCTCTTCCACCACGGCAATTTGCGACTCAAAATCCGGATGCGCTATATCCACAACGTGGAGCAGCAGGTCTGCTTCGCGCACTTCGTCCAATGTGCTTTTGAAGCTTTCGATAAGCTGCGTGGGCAGTTTGCGGATGAAACCGACGGTATCCGAGAGCAAAAAGGGCAGATTGTGCAGTACTACTTTGCGGACTGTCGTATCAAGCGTGGCGAAGAGTTTGTTCTCAGCGAACACCTCGCTCTTGGCAATGCGGTTCATCAGTGTTGATTTGCCCACGTTGGTATAACCGACTAAGGCGACGCGTACCATCTTGCCGCGCCCTTTGCGCTGTTGGCTCTTTTGACGGTCGATATGCTGTAGTTCCTCTTTAAGGCGAGCTATTTTGGTAAGAACGATGCGGCGGTCCGTTTCGAGCTGCGTTTCGCCCGGTCCGCGCATACCAACGCCGCCACGCTGACGTTCGAGGTGGGTCCACATACGGGTTAGGCGTGGCAACATGTAGCGATACTCGGCAAGCTCCACTTGTGCCTTGGCGTGAGCCGTTTGCGCCCGAGTGGCGAATATATCCAAAATGAGCGCCGTACGGTCCATGATGCGTATGCCGAGAGCCTTCTCAATATTACGTATCTGATTGGGGCCGAGTTCGTCATCGAATAGGGCAATGTCGATATCGTTTGCAGCTATATAGGCGGCGATCTCTTCCAATTTGCCCTTACCCACATAGGTAACCGCGTTGACCACATCGCTCTTTTGCGTAAAACGCGCCTGCTCTTCTAACCCCGCCGTGAGGGCAAGGAAAGCAAGCTCATCCAAGTAATCGGTTACCTGACGCTCACTTACTCCGGGTAACTGTACGCTAACCAATACGGCGCGGAGAACCTCCCGCTCGTTGCTATCCACTGTTTTCATCGTTGCAAAAGTAACCATTTATACCCATCTATGGCGCAAACGACTCGTGGCACGCGAAGTAGTGAAACTACGTAGCAATTGCGTTTGAGTGGGGTAGTAGTGAGATGGGGTGCAGTATTGTGGGGGAATAGAGGGTTTTTTCTTACCTTTGCTCGGGATAAAAGGAAAGAAACACACAAAAATCAATAGAAAGATGCTTATGCAATTGAAAAGACTGATGACGCCGCTACTCGTATTGGCGGCTCTTTTGATGCCTTTCACTGCCGGAGCGCAGCAACTTGCGCCCATCCCTGTGGATCCGGCTGTGAAAATAGGCACACTGCCCAATGGGCTAACCTATATCATACGTAAGAATACCGAACCTAAAGGGCGTGCACACTTTTACATCGCTCAAAAGGTGGGTTCTATTCTGGAAGAAGATAACCAGCAGGGTTTGGCTCACTTCCTGGAACATATGGCGTTCAACGGAACGAAGCATTTCCCCGGCAAGAACCTGATCGGATTCTTGGAACGTATCGGTTGTCGTTTTGGAGCTGACTTGAATGCGTATACGGCATTCGACGAAACAGTTTACACCGTTATGGATGCTCCCACCGACAAAGGAAATGAGATTATTGATAGCTGTATACTCATTCTGCACGACTGGAGTAGCAATATCGAGCTTTTAGGTAGTGAAATCGATGAAGAACGCGGTGTAATTCACGAAGAATGGCGTGTAAGCAACAATGCGGATATTCGTAATTTCAAGAAGTTGCTCCCGATCATTCTGCCGAATAATAAGTACGCTAATCGTCTTCCTATCGGTACAATGGAAGTGGTAGACCACTTTGAGCACCAAGCTATTCGCGACTTCTATCACAAATGGTATCGTCCCGATCTTCAGGGCATCATCATTGTTGGGGATTTAGATCCTGACTACGTGGAAGCAAAGATCAAAGAATACTTTGCCGATATACCTAAGCGCGAAAACCCTGCCGAACGTTACTACGTAAAAATAGAGGACAACGAAAAGCCTATAGCAGCAATTGCAACCGATAAGGAAGCAACCGCCACCCGACTTTTGCTGATGTATAAGCACGAAGCTCAGACGCCTGAAATGAAGGCCTCTGTACTGGGTGCCGCAACCAACTACCTCGATGCCATTGTAAGCAACATCTTTTCGGAACGTTTCCGTGAAATAACCCGCAAGCCTAATGCTCCGTTCCTCGGTGCAAATGCTTATCGTGGCGAAATGCTCGGCTTTGCCAAGACAAAAGATGCTTTCCAAATACTTGCCGCAACCAAGGATGGTGCGTGGGAAGAAGCGCTTAAAGCTCTGGTAACCGAAGTAGAAGAAGTGAATCGCTACGGATTTCTTGAAAGCGAGTACGAACGTGCTAAAACGAACGTACTGAAGATGTACGAAAACCTCTACAACGAACGCAACAAGCGCACTAATTCGGCTTACGTTGAAGAGTACAAGAGTTACTTCTTGGATGGTGGCTATATTCCCGGAATTGAAGGAGAAAAGGCTCTTATTGACCAGATTGCTGCTTCACTAACGCTTAACGACGTAAACAAGTATGTGAAGGAATTGATTACCGATGGTAAGAATTTGGTAATGTACATTACCGGTCCCGAAAAGGATGGTATTACCTATCCGACTCCGGAACAGATGATTGCCGCTTATACGAAGTACGCTACCGCGAACATTGAAGCACGCAAGGAAGAAGTAATTTCTACTACACTTATTGATACTCCCCTAAAGGGCGGCAAGATAGTTTCTGAAAAGAAAAACGGTAAGTTTGCTACTACGGAGCTGAAACTCAATAACGGTGTTACCGTTTATATCAAGCCGACCGACTTTAAGGACGATGATATTCGCCTTTCCGGTATTACCCACGGTGGTAATTATCTCTACACAAAACCAGAAGATATCCTTCAGACACACGTATTGGACGATATCTTTGGTGTAAGCAAAGTGGGCAAGTTTACGCGCACCGAGCTACGTAAGGCTATGACGGGTCGCTCCGCCTCAGTAAGCGTTAGCGTAGGTGACTTTACCACTTCCGTTTCGGGCTTCTCAACGATTCGTGACTTTGAAACGATGTTGCAGCTCGTTTACCTCAATCAGACCGCTCTGAGTGAAGATATGGAAGCGTTCCAATCTTATAAGGAACAGCAGATTGCTGCGCTCAAGATGATGGAACGTAATCCGCTCTCCTCAGTAAGAGATTCGCTCTCTTACCTACTATACGGCAATAGTTTACGTAATAGAGTGCTGAAAGAAGCTGATTACAATGCCATTAACTATCCGCGTGCCCTCGAAATGGTGCGTGAACGTGTAGGCTCCGCTAACGGATTCAAGTACTTCATTGTAGGTAATGTGGATATTGAAGCAGCAAAACCGCTCATTGCTAAGTATCTTGGTAGCATTCCCAAGGGTAAAGCTCCCAAGGAAATGGACCGCAAAAAGGACGAAAAGCATCGTACCGGTAAAATGACCATTGAGTACAAGCGTGACTTCGATACGCCTACAGCTATCGTGCTTGATGCACTCTTTGGACCGGTTCAGTACGATCAGAAAGCGCTTCTGACGAGTGATATTCTGAATAGTGTACTTGATCAGACGCTCGTTGCATCCATCCGTGAACGCGAAAGCGGTACCTATTCGCCTTACGCCGGTGTGGATGTACTGGAATTCCCTGAACAGGAAACGGGAATATCCATCCAGTTCTTCTGCGATCCGCTTAAGGCTGCATCGCTGAACGATGTAGTTTATGCCGAAATGGATAAGCTCGTTAAGGAAGGAATTGACCAAACTACGTTCGATAAGGCGGTAACCAGTATGAAGAAGCGTCACGCTGAAGCACTTCGCGAAAACCACTATTGGCTGTCGCAGATACAGCGCTATTTCTTCCGCGGACGTAACTATGTGGATAACTATGATGCTATTCTCAACAGCATCACTACGAAGGATGTAGCCGATATGCTACAAAAGGTAATTACCTCCGGCAATCGTTTGGAAGTGATTCTACGCAGTAACCAAACTGAAGCTGATAAGAAGTAATTGACTTCGATCTAAAGTGCTTAGGGGCTGTGCCGTTTACTCGGTGCAGCCCCTTTACTGTCTATTACTATCTTTGTGGTGAAAGTGAGTAAACAAAAATGTGAGGAAACGATAATGATGACCGAAATAATGAGCGTTATTTATTTAGCAGGCGGATGCTTTTGGGGGATGCAAGCCTATTTCTCCGGCGTAGAAGGCGTTACCGCTACGGAAGTGGGCTACGCAAATGCACGTTATCCCAATCCGCGTTATGAGGATACCGACAGCGATTATGCTGAAACGATTGCCGTGCACTACAATGCTGCCCAAGTGCCGCTCCGCTTCATTCTGGAGCTTTACTTTAAGGCGATTGATCCCACTTCACTGAATCGTCAGGGAAATGATATAGGACGCAATTACCGAACCGGTATCTATTACACCGAATCGGACGATTTGAAGGTGATCAACGAGGTGATGGATCAGGTGCAGAAGCAATATGACCAACCGCTTGCCGTAGAGGTAAAACCTTTGGAAAACTTCTATCCGGCCGAGGAATATCATCAAGATTATCTCCGTAAGCATCCCGAGGGTTATTGCCATATCAGTCGTTCCAAAATAAGGGAAGCGCATCGAGCTCATTGGATTGATAAAGAAGCTCTGAAAAAGCGACTTACTCCTTTGCAGTACGAAGTAACGCAAGAAGCCGCTACCGAGCCGCCATTCGACAATTTGTACGATCAAACCTTTGAACCGGGTATTTATGTTGATATAACGGATGGCACACCGCTATTCCTTTCTACCGACAAATACGATAGCGGTTGCGGCTGGCCCGCTTTTACGCGTCCCTTAAAAGAGGAAAATGTCACCGAGCATCAGGATAACTCGCACGGGATGATCCGTACCGAAGTACGTAGTGCATCGAGCCACAGTCACTTAGGGCACGTTTTTGAGGATGGCCCCAGGTCAGAAGGCGGACTGCGCTATTGCATCAATAGTGCGTCCCTTCGCTTTATACCGCTTAAGGATATGGAGGCGGAAGGCTATGGAGCCTACATTCCGCTTCTCGAGGAGTAGCAAGAGCCATATGCTTCTTCATTCCGGAGAGAAAGAACGTCTTTGGGAGTAGCTTGGCTTCCTCGTTCTAAAAGGTATATAGGTATCGCTCGAAAGGTATATAAGTATCACTCGAAAGGTATATAAGTATCATTTGAAAGGTATATACCTATCACTTGAAGGGTATATACCTTTTGTTTGATCCTGTATGTAACGCTCTCCGCAAGATAGAGTATACTTTAGTAAGTTATCTATCGAAGAGGGAGCGAATCAGCAAAGAATCGCTAACTTTGCAAGGTTATGTAACTGCAGAAGAGTACGGCGTACTATAACTATGAAGATGGAAAAGAAGAGAGAGAACTGTTTCAAAACATACGAAACACCCAACTTTGCCGGCGTTAACAAGGAAGTTCTTAAACAATGGCAAGATGAGGGGCTGTTTGCCAAAAGCATCGAAGCAAGACACAACGCGCCTTCGTTCGTTTTTTACGAAGGTCCCCCCTCTGCAAACGGTATGCCGGGCATTCACCACGTTATCGCTCGTTCACTGAAAGACATCTTCTGCCGATACAAAACGATGCGCGGCTTTCTGGTGGAGCGTCGTGCCGGATGGGATACGCATGGGCTACCCGTTGAATTGGGCGTAGAGAAGGCGTTGGGCATCACCAAGGAGGATATTGGTAAAAAAATCAGTATCCGTCGGTATAACGATGAGTGCCGCAAGGCGGTTATGCGCTATACCAAGGAGTGGGAGCAGCTTACTGAGCAAATGGGCTATTGGGTCGATATGAACGAACCCTATATTACCTACAAGCCGAAGTATATGGAAACGCTTTGGTGGTTGCTTGCCGATCTGTACAAAAAAGGGCTTCTGTACAAAGGCTATACCATTCAGCCCTACTCACCGGCAGCCGGCACCGGATTGAGTTCACATGAGTTAAATCAGCCCGGATGCTATCGGGATGTAAAAGATACCGTCTGCACGGCGCAGTTTAAGATTACCGATGTGCCCGCTTCGTGGGGCGTAACGCGCGATTGTTTCTTTTTGGCGTGGACCACTACACCGTGGACGCTTCCGAGCAATACGGCTCTTTGTGTAGGCGATAATATCGAATACGCGCTAATCGAAACATTCAATCCCTATTCATTGATACATGAGTACGTAGTGCTCGCTACGGCACGCATTCCGGCTTACTTTGATGCCGCCAACGAAACTACCGATATGCCTGAAACGTGGCAGGGAGAAACGAAGCAAATTCCCTGGAAGCGAATTGCCACAATGCACGGAAGTGATTTGGCAGGCTTGCATTACGAACAGCTAATCCCGTGGGTAAAACCTATGGGAGATGCCTTTAGAGTAATTACGGGTGATTATGTAACTACTGAGGATGGTACCGGTATTGTACACATTGCCCCTACATTCGGTCAGGACGACCAACGGGTGGCTCAAAAGGCAGGTATCGGCTCGCTGCTCCTTATTGATAAAGAGGGCAATCAGCGTCCTATGGTCGATTTGCGCGGACGTTTCTTCCCATTGAACGAGTTGGATGCGGCTTTCCGCTCGGAATATATGGATGAGCCTCTGTATGATGTCTACGCCGGTCGGTATGTAAAGAACGATTACGACGATACGCTCAAGGATAGTGACGAAACATTAGATGTAGACCTATGCGTGATGCTTAAGCTGCAAAACAAAGCATTCAAGATAGGAAAGCACGTGCATAGCTATCCGCATTGCTGGAGAACCGATAAACCGGTGCTTTATTATCCGTTAGACAGTTGGTTTATACGTACAACCGCTTGCAGGGAAGCAATGATGAAACTTAACGAAACGATCCGTTGGAAGCCGGAAACTATCGGTACCGGTCGTTTCGGTAAATGGCTCGAAAACCTGCAAGATTGGAATCTTTCGCGAAGCCGTTTCTGGGGAACGCCGCTCAATATATGGCGTACAGAGGACGGAAGCGAGGAGCGTTGTATCGCCTCAATAGAGGAATTGTATAACGAAATAGAGCGTTCCATCCAGTCGGGGCTTATGCGCGAAAATCCTTTCAAGGGCTTTGTGCCGGGCGATATGAGTGATGAGAACTACGCACACGTAGATCTGCATCGTCCTGTGGTGGACGAAATTGTGCTCACCTCAGCCCAAGGCAAGCCGATGTATCGCGAAAAAGACCTCATCGATGTATGGTTCGACTCGGGAGCGATGCCGTTTGCTCAGTTACACTATCCTTTTGAAAATAAGGAAGCTATAGATGAACGCAAGTTCTTCCCTGCCGATTTTATTGCCGAAGGTATAGACCAAACGCGCGGCTGGTTCTTTACACTCCACGCCATTGCTACTATGGTTAAGGAGAGCGTAGCGTACAAAAATGTACTTGCCAACGGACTAGTTCAGGACAAAAACGGCAATAAAATGAGCAAACGCTTGGGCAATGCCGTGGATCCGTTTATCGCTATTGATGAATACGGAGCCGATCCGCTCCGGTGGTATATGATTACCAACGCTTCCCCATGGGACAACATCAAATTCGATGTAGATGGCGTTAAGGAGGTTAGCCGTAAGTTCTTTGGCACTTTGTACAATACGTACCAATTCTTTGCTCTTTATGCCAATTTAGATCACTTTGCTCCCGACAAAGAAGCTACTCCGTATGCTCAGCGCCCCGAGATTGACCGCTGGATACTCTCTATGCTGCACTCGCTGATAGATGAGGTAATTGCGTCGCTTGAGGATTACGAACCTACGCGAGCTGGGCGTGCGATCGAGGATTTTGTAGAAACGCATTTGAGTAATTGGTATGTACGTCTTTCGCGTAAACGCTTTTGGGTTGGCGATATGACCGTGGACAAAGAAAGCGCTTATGCCACTCTGTACGAATGCCTTGTAACCGTCGCTAAGCTGATGGCTCCTATTGCTCCGTTCTATGCGGATCGCCTCTACAGAGATTTGACCCTATCGGACGAATCGGTACATTTAACTGATTTCCCTGTTGCGAATAAGGAAGTAATTGATGCCGTATTGGAGCGTCGAATGGCTCGTGCACAGGCTCTTACCGGTATGGTACTTGCTCTGCGCCGAAAGGTCAATATCAAGGTGCGCCAGCCGTTATCTTCCATAATGGTACTTATCGATTCCGAGGAGAAAAAGAATGATATTGAAGCGGTAAGCAAGTGGATTCTTAACGAAGTGAATGTAAAAGAAATCCGCTACGAAGATGCTTCTGCCGATATATGGCATCGTACCATCAAGCCGGACTTTAAGAAGCTTGGACCGCGTTACGGTAAGATTATGAAGGTGCTGGCACAGCAGATTGCCTCTTTGTCCCAGGACGAAATTACCCGTTTGGATAAAGAAGGGCAGCTTAACCTACAAATCGGCAACGACGAAGTACAGCTTTTGCGCGATGATGTTACAATCAATGTAGAGGATATCCCCGGTCGCCTTGTGGCTACAGACGGGCACGATACCGTGGCTTTGGACGTAACTGTTAGCGATGAGCTCTATGTGGAAGGATTGGCACGAGAGTTGGTTAATCGTATTCAGAACCTGCGTAAACAGATGAACTTCGAGGTGAATGATCATATTGATGTATTCCTATTGGAAGGTACGGAGATGGATCGCGCCGTGAATACGTATCATGAGTACATCTCTGAGCAGGTTCAAGCCGATGAACTCGCCCTATCGGACGCGGTGAGCGACGGTACCGATATAGATATGGAAAGCTACACCTTGACCCTTTCGATCAGTAAAAGTGAAAGATAAAAAGCTGACTTCCCTTCCGAAAGCAACGGAAGAGCGCACTATTCCGCCATTCCGTATGGAAAACCCGCGCAAACAAGCCATTTGGGTTAGCGCGGTAGTTCTGTTGGTACTTGTGGTGGATCAGTGCGTTAAGATATGGATCAAAACCCATATGGCACTGGGCGATGAGATAAGAGTATTCGATTGGTTCCGCATTCTCTTTGTGGAGAATATCGGAATGGCATTTGGTGTTGAGCTCGGCAGCAAGCTCTTCCTTTCCCTCTTTCGTATTATAGCTATGGGGCTTATTGCCTGGGGTATTGTCGTACTTATCAAAAGTCGGCACTTCCCACTGGGGTTCCTCATATGTATGGCATTAGTCTTCTCGGGAGGAATCGGCAATGTGCTGGATTCTATGTTCTATGGGATGATCTTCTCTGATAGTAACGGACAAATCGCCACACTATTCCCTCCGGATGGCGGGTATGGAAGCTTCTTGCACGGCAAGGTGGTGGATATGCTGTACTTCCCTTTGATTGACACCGTTTGGCCCTCTTGGATGCCGTTTGTAGGCGGAAAGCGGTTCACTTTCTTCGATCCTGTATTCAACATTGCCGATAGTTGTATTTCGGTGGGCGTAGTGTTGCTCCTCGTCTTCTATACACGTACATTCACTGAAGCGGTTGAGTACTTCTCCAACCCACGTATCCGTAAGGCAACAAAGGCGATTAACCGGGAGCGACTCGGGAATACTACCAAAGAAGAGAACGAGCAATAAGAGCAATGCAGCCTAAAGCGGGAATTCTCTTCTTTTTCATTGCTGTATTATTTACTGCACAATCTTGCAGCAATAAGTGGGAGCATCGCCTTTCCGAAAAGGAGATTGAAACGATGCTTAAGGAGCTATATATTGCGCAAAACCTCAATTCATTCCGTGCTCCCGAGGATGAGAATGACACGGCGGCTCTTTCGCTCCGAAGCTCCCTGTTCCTCGAACACGACATTAGTGAGAGCGATTTCGATAGTGTGATTGCTTATTACGCACACTACAAGGCGGATCGGCTCTCCGCTATGGCTAAGAAGGCTTCCGATCAGGTGGCTGAGGAACTGGAGCAGCTACGGAACTCCTCAATGGCACACACCGATGGCGATTATACCCACTTCAAAGGTCCCGAGAGCTTGGATGCAGTGTCGCTTTCTTCGCTTATCCCCAAAGAGCGTTACCCGGCAACCGTTCTTCTCTCTGATTGCTCCGATGCACTCTTCTACACAACGCGGATAAACGATAGTATTCCCAAGGGAAGTGTGATTGAAGCTAAAATAACACTTTACGGTATTCCGCTTCAGATAGATCAGGATGATTTGCCCCAAATGATCCTCTCTTGCTCAAAAGGCGGCAAGCACCCCATATCGGCGCACACGTTTATTGAATACAACGGCACGTCCTATTTGAGGCTTTATTTCGAAAAAACGCTCTCCGAGGCACAATTCTCCCTGCTCCTTACCATTAAGGGAAAGCGTCACTTTATGCCGCTTTACGTTACGGAGCTTTCCCTCGTTCCCACCATTCCGGAGCCTTCCCCCGAAGAGAGCGACGAACTTCCCCTTGAAGATTGATATCTCAGCACTGAAACGCACTAAAGATCCGGTAATATGATCTACGAAATAACCGCTAACGATCCGCTTAGCAATGCCCGCTGTGGCATCATTACCACGGACCACGGCACCATACAAACTCCAATCTTTATGCCGGTTGGTACGGCGGGAACAGTCAAGGCGATGACTATGGAGCAAATGGAAGCTACCGAAGCGCAAATCATACTCGGCAACAGCTACCACCTTTACCTGCGTCCCGGTCTGGATATTCTCCGTGCCGCCGGTGGTCTGCACCGCTTTGGTACGTGGAAGAAGCCAATTCTAACGGATAGCGGTGGCTTTCAAGTCTTCTCTTTGGCAGAGCGGCGCAAGATCACGCGTGAGGGGGTTACCTTTGCTTCCCATATTGACGGATCGCGGCACCTATTTACGCCCGAAAGGGTTATGGATATTGAGCGAACCATCGGTGCCGATATTATGATGGCTTTTGACGAATGTCCTTCCGGAACAGCTTCCTACAATTATGCCAAAGAGTCCCTTGAGCTTACCCTTCATTGGTTAGACCGCTGCGAGCATCACTTTAACCAAACCGAACCGCTCTATGGCTACACGCAGGCGCTTTTCCCCATTGTGCAAGGCTGCGTCTATCCCGATTTGAGACGCAAAGCTGCTGAGACGGTTGCCGCTTACGATGCGCCGGGGAATGCCATCGGTGGGCTCGCCGTGGGGGAACCAACCGAGAAAATGTACGAAATGATTGAGGTGGTCAACGATATTCTCCCTAAAGATCGTCCGCGCTATCTAATGGGCGTGGGAACGCCTGCCAATCTGCTTGAGGGAGTAGCCCGCGGAGTGGATATGTTCGACTGCATTATGCCAACCCGCAATGCTCGCAATGCGCAACTCTTTACCAATAACGGCATTATCAATATTCGTAACAGCAAGTGGAAGGATTGCTTCGAGCCGATTGAACGCAACGGCGCCTCACCCATTGATGAGCGCTATTCGCTCGCTTACCTGCATCACCTTTTCCGTGCCGAGGAGATAACCGCGCTTACGCTAGCATCCATACATAACGTGGCATTCTATACGCATCTGATGAGCGTAGTGCGGAGCAAAATTGCCGACGGTACTTTCTCCTCTTGGAAAGACGCTACCGCCAAACGACTCATGCAGCGCCTTTAGTCGCTTCTCCCCAAGGTCTCCATCTTTCCACCTCTCCCAATTCATCCGAACCTATTCCGCTTACCTCGGATTAGTTCCGCTATTTCCCGGCTCTGTCCCGATGGGTATGCGACGTCCACCCCGTGCAGTCCCACGAGTCAGTACCATATCCCGACCATTTTTCTCCTATAGACTTACTAATTGCTAAGTGAACCATCCGCTGATTTACCGCAAATTAACCGCCGATTGAACGACAGTAAATAACCGCTAAATCCGAGATAACCCCTTCTTCCCTCCCGATCCGCCGCCCTGTCCCTCCCGATCCGCCGCCCCGTCCCTCCCGATCCGCCACCCCATCCCTCCCGATCCGTCGCCCCATCCCTCCCGATCCGTCCTCGCATCTCCCCCACGCTATCAGAGCTGAGGATGGGAGGTAACGGAGCGCTTGTTTAGTGCGGTCGGAGAAAAGTCTATAGACTTTCTGAAAATACTCTATAGACTTTTTCGGAAAACTCTATAGACTTTCCCCGGAAACCCTATAGACTTTTCTCCGATGCCTCCGTACAACCGCTCGGACAGCAAGAAAGAAACAATTAGTTTGTGTAGGAGGCACGATTTGATAGTAGGGGAACACCACTCCGTTCCCAACAAAAATTGCTAGTAAAGACTCAATGGATTTACTCATAGTAACTCTATATAACGAAAGCGATCATTGGAAAGGAAAAGCAATAATTCGTGGCGCACATCGGAGGATTACATAAAGAGAACAGAAACCATCCGTACCCACGGTAGGATTACCCTATGCTACCAATAGGGCAGAGGTCCGTCCAGACGAAACCGTAGAAGGTAGCGATTACGCCCAAGCGGCGGGAACTCTGAATCTATTCCTTTCTACGGACAAATGTACGAAAAAATGGGAGCAAGGTGAAGCGCTATTAGAGAAAGGTACAAATGATGTCGAAGGAGTACAGAAAGAATTACCCCTTACAGACTACAAAGGGAAAAGCGTAACGCTAAGGCTGAGCGACGAGAAAGACCGCAACGGGAAACCGTATGTGCTTACTTCGGACGGGAAACTATCGTATGGTGTAATCCCGGGCGGATTAGTCTCCGAGGAGCCAAAGGCGAAGGAGGTACGCCTAAGCTTGGGGAATCAGGACGACTCTTCTATAAAATATCGTTACGGAATAGTACACATTTTGTAGGAGCATTTTGCTCAGCTGGAGGAACTCGGGTTTGATACGGTAGAAGCGTATATAAAACATGTATTGAAAAATATAGGTGGGGCAGTATTAGATAAGATATATGCAGGGAAAACAACCCACTTTGTTTTTACAATCCCTTTCTCCTCAGAGAATCATCCCAAACAGAAAAGAGTAGATGCGATTATTGTAGAGCTTCATGAAGAGAGTAACCATTGACATAATCAATACGTGGCGCTCCACTGAGGCATATATAAAGAAAAAAAGAGAATTGAGGAACCGTACCCTCAATAGGTTTATCTCATGCTACCGATAAGACAGAGGTTTTTGATGAATCTACCACAAGGGGCAGCGGCAGTCAATGCGAGGGAAACTCTCCCCGATTCTCTTCTACCGACGAAGGTAGAAAAAAATCAATAATACAAACGAAGCGTGGGAAGCAACGAGCAATCCGCAGAGTCAGCGCAGTACGATGAGTATCGGTGCGCGCTGACTACGCAGTACGGAGAGGCGGCACGCGACACGGAAGCGGACAAAGTGAGCAAATTGCGAAATTCTCCGAATAAAAGGTCTTAAATCCTCGGAAAATTACGAGGAGATTGAGGGAGGTATTCCTTTGCAGAGTAGAGTAGTGGACAGACCTCATCAAAGAAAAAGGGTTGAGGAATAGGGTAGTGGAAGATTGAATCATTTTGCCCCAGCCAAAGTAACTGATGCTGAGTTTATAAGTATTGTGCACGTGCAGAAAAAGTGTATATATATAAGTATTACCAGACATAAATATGCCGCATCACCTATAGGTGGAGCGAGTAAGGAAATCGGAGAAACGACTTTAGGTGTACCTACATTGAATTCGTAGGTATAAGTTATAGGGAAAATGCTCTTATTACCAGTTAGTTATGTATTCATAACAATAATAGTGGTTGGGCCTTTCAAATGGATGGTTGACTTACTTGGACAGACTATTCACAACGTATGAAGATGATTATACACGAATTATCAAGAAAGCCACCTATGTAAAGCGCATAGAGATAGTTACGCTATATTTCGATGCTCAAAAAGCTCAAATAGCGGTGTGGATTAGAGGCACTTAGACATACGTATGGAAAATGCAATATGGAAGGAAGTGCTAAAGGTTGTCGGAAAGTTCGAATTAATGATCGGAAGCTCGACCGTCATTACTTGTTCAGTTCATTAGTTGAATAATCACTTAGCGATAAATAGAGAGCGAACAAAGGAGAAAAGGAGGCCCATAGGGAAAGAAGGAACGAACAAAAGGAAAGAATTTTGCAGACAAATCAAGAAAACTCAGATCATTACCGGATGCAACTAAACATAATACAACTAATCAACATTATATATAAGTACTCGTGGATGAGCAGAAATCAATGTGTACCCTTAGAGAAAGTCTCGTAGCTTCCATCGCTATAGAATACTCTGATTTCATTTATTTCTCTTGTAGTGCTATCGTGATTCAATTGATTCATTAGCTGCTGGGCAGATTCGGAAGCGATAACACGAATTGTTTCGATATCTAATGTTGGTTGAATGTCAAAATCCCGAGGATTTTTCGGAGCTGAGTGCGTAACGTTCGAAAATATTGAATTCTCAGAGCGTTGATTATTGTTCGTATCCTCAATATTGCCTTGGTTATTCTCTTGTGAAGGATCGCCTTCTCCAAAGAGAAGCCAATCCCTATTCCAATCCGGATAAGCCGTCAGGACCTTATTAAGCGTATCTAACGTTATGTTGCTTTTGCCATTCATGATATTCGAAATAACGGATGGCGTGATATCGGCTTTAGTTGCAAAATTTGTGTTGCCAATGCCGATCCGCTCAATCATCGTCTTTAGTCGATTGCGGATAGCTTCGTTATCAATAGGTAATTCAGTCATTGTTTGATGTTAACTTGCTTATTTCTCTTTTCTAAATGCAAAGATAAGAAGTTATTTCCATTCTTAAATGGAAATGCATCACTTACCTATTGTATTCGGAAAATAGAAACATCTATAAATAGAATTCGTATTAATTGAATAAACCTGACGAACATCAAAACACCTTTGTTGACAGGTTTAATAAATTGAGGAAATCGAAATAACCCATTCATTATTAGTTAGAAAAGAGGGATCTAACTGATATGATTATGATTATATGCGACTCGCGACTACCCTACCCAGATTACAGAGCCAAAATACTTTCAAATAAACTAGTAACTATCTCATTTATAATTAGATTCGCTTATATTTGAACATATGTATATAATGCAATGAGAGCGTTATTTTGTTTTCCAAAAGAGATGGATCAAAAAGAAAATCGGACAGAAATAAACTTTCCGATTGAGATTAAGAGTGAAGAATAATTTACAAAGCGGAATGTTTTATTTCCTTATCAGATAGAAAGGTTATCTCTATTCTGTTTTGCAAATTCTGAATGAAGAAAGTTGAGAGAGAAAGCTACTCCACGATTCCGTCCATTAATTGATCGAGGAAGAAAATCTCATTCTGAAATAGGAATTGAGCTAAACTCGTAGGTGTATAAAGGGATAGAGGAGAATTCAATGGATTTGTATCCTTTTCTTTTCCTTTGAGAATCGAATATTTGCGAACGTCTTGTAGCGCGGGCCGAAAAAATCGAACCATGCCGTTCTTAATGACATAAAGCCCATTATTCATCGGGAGGGCATTATCACAATATATGAATGTCGTGCAGCAATGGGTATGGCGTAGAGCGTAATCGCGCAATAGGTCAAAGGGTTTAATAATCCGTACCATACCGAATCGATGCATTTTCTCTCCGTTTATCGGGGGACGGGGAGCAATATAAGTATTTGGAGTTATCCTATCATACAGTAAGTTTATTCCGCATTCGTCGTCAAAAGCACAGCCTCCCCCACTCATTGCTGCACTCTCAAGCGCTGTACGCCATTGCAAGTAATCTGGAAGTGCGTAGTTCATCCGTAGAGACGATTGTCGTTGTAAAGTGCTCTGCTTATAGCTTTCTGCATCACTTGAATTAACGAAACCCACAATTCGTTTATGGCTGTATGCTCTTTCTCCTGCGTCAACGTATTGTCCTCCCCTTCGGTAATAATCATACAGCCAGATCTCTTGAGGGATAAGAAAGCTTAGGGCGGCTCCTTTGTGCCACATACGATAATGCGCCGCTTGAAGCAATTGTTTGGCGAGCCCATGCTCACGAGCCTCCGGAATAGTAGCTACGCCACATACGTAGCAAGCCTTATATCGCTTTTGGGCGATACATAAGTCATAAGGAATAAATTGCAGATGTGAATTTGCCGTTCCTGTATAGGGATTGAGCGATAAAAGTGTATTGCTGTCGTGATAAATAGAATCAAAAAACAGCGTCATAAAAGCCTCGTCATCGTGGAATATATCCTTCCAGATTTTGTAGGCAGCGGCTCGCTTCTGCATCATAAGGATTCAAGGGCGTCGCAAGACGGCAGTTCCTTTTGAAAGTCGCATATCGGGTTGATAGGATTCTTTGGCAAATCGCAATCCCGGAATCCCGAGATCCTCTTCCCGATTTATGTATTCATAGCTTTCGGGAACAGTAGATGCAAATGACTGATTTATCATCGCATAGGCCCCATTTATATTAGGAATTGCCTTTTCCACATGAATATCCATCGTATTCTTATTAATAGGTGAAGCTATGGTAACGGCAACTAAGTCCTTATCTGTGTAAAGAAGTCCTCCGGATAGTTGAAGCGTTTCAAAAGCTTCCGTCTCCAAGATTCGCTCAACCATTATCCTTTCGTTTTTGAGCCCTTCCGAAGCTTCTGAGGCATCAAACCACGATTGGGTAAAGTTCAGTACATCCTGTTTATTTGAAGCCTTCAATTCCTCATAGTGCCAAGATGGGAAAAGACGTTTAAACTTATTGATATGGTTTCTTTTCGGTTGAAGCTTTTTTCCCTTCAGGGTAACTAATTTCTGACGTGTATAGATATAATCCACATAAGCGTCGTCCCATATTAATTGGAATTCTCCCGGAAAATACTCCTCTAAAAGAGAAGAGCATTCCTTTGATACGCCCATAAATACTAAAGGATAATCCTCCGTTTGCGCAGCCTGCTCAAGTTTGGTTATCGTATTGCGCCATGAAGCAAGATCAAGGCAATAGGGCAACAGATAAACAGGGTGGTTATGTCGTTTATCAATGAAACGAATTACCAAAGTGGTATCATCTTCTATCGCCCATGCAGTTTCGTAGAGAAAACCCCATCCGTACAAATTGGTAAAAGAAAGGTCGCATATAGGACGCCCTGAGCTAAATAAGATAGGGAAAAGGATCTCCCTATCCGCAAGTTCTATTCGCTTGAAATTCATTTCTCTACCCTATCTTTGGCATAGGTTTTAATTCTCTGAATCATAGAGGAAAGCCCATTGCTTCGTGTTGGGGAAAGATGTCCCGTAAGATTTAGCTTTTCAATAAAGAACAGAGGACTGTTTAGTATAGCTGATGGCGTTTGACCATCATATATCTTCAGCAACATGGCAGCTATTCCCTTAACGATTAGTGCATCGCTATCGGCTCTGAAATGCAGCGTGCCATCATCGTGTGCTTCGCATACAATCCAAACGCGGCTTTGACAGCCCTCAATCAGATTTTCGTCTTTTTTCTCCTGTTCCGTAATCTGGGGTAATTCATCGCCCATTTCAATAATTAACTGATATCGATCCATCCAGTCATCAAACGGCTCGAATTGCTCTATCAGTTCATTTTGAAGTTCTTCAATCGATTTGTTCATATTACGTTGTTTCCCCTATTCATTGATTGTAGCCCACACCGTGGCACCCACAGCGCGAAGCACGTCTTTATCTATAATATCAAGATTGTCCTTATGTGTATGCCAATGATCACCGAAGCCTTTTGCTCGGTTCGTACTATAGTTAACAATATCAATTGACGGTATGCCACGATTGGTTATTACCGGAATATGATCATCAGTCAGCGCAGCTCCGTCGGCAGAAATGAAGTAGTTGCCGAATCCCAAATTACGCGCATTATCCCATACTTTTAGGAGTATATGCCCGGCATTACTCTTTGAGAAGTACTCCCAATTGAATTGAGCACCACGAGCACCCACCATATCCAACAAAATTCCATATTGAGCCGTATAGCCATCTACGTGAGGATGTTTACTCCAATAGGTAGAGCCCAGGCACCACGATTCATCGTTATTACTTTCGCCGTAATCCTCTAAATCGAAGAATATAATATCAATTCCCTTAGCAGATCCCTGAGTTTGTATCAAACGGGCAATTTCAAGTAGTACGGCTACCCCACTGGCTCCATCGTCTGCCCCATCCAGCGGTTTATTATGCCATGCCGGATCATCATCTTGATCGCACCATGGCCGCGTATCCCAATGCGCAAAAAGGAGTATCCGTTCCGACGCATCCGTATTGTATGAAGCTATGATGTTGCGCATTTTATATTCCTTTCCGTCATGGGTAGTTTGAGGCACGCATTGCTCGCTAACAACAGCTCCATAGGCAGTTAGTTGCGCTTTTATCCAATCACCGCAAGAAGTGTGTGCTTGTGACCCCGGCGTTCGGGGGCCGAAAGCCACCTGACGAGCCACATTGGCATATGCACTATCAGCATCGAAGGGCGATTCTGATACTTGATTCTCCGTCTGAGTACGGTCATCAGATGTACTCTTTTGTTCGCTATTGCCACGACACGATACGGCAAAGAGCAAAGCTGCCCACAGGGCGAAGCAAGGAAAACTGTAGTTTCTCATTGTTCTTCGGAAATAACTCATTTATGGATGCGGATTAATATGGTCAAGGGTCGCTGTAACAACACCCAAAAGCGTACTACAGCGACCCAACACACCAACACATGAAATAATGAAAAGCCCTTTCACAAGGGTTTTGTCCGGCTGTTGGATTATTTCAAGTTATCCAAAGCCGCTTTATAATTCGGTTCTTCGGTTACTTCAGGCACAACCTGCTTGTAAAGCAACTTTCCGTCTTCATCAATTACAAATACGCTACGAGCCAATAATCCTTCCAAAGGACCTGATTCCATGCGCAATCCATAGCGATCACTGAAACAAGTGCAACGGAATGCGGAGAGCATTACTACATTCTCAATTCCTTCAGCGGCACAAAAGCGTTGCTGTGCAAACGGAAGGTCCATTGAGATACATAGTACAACTGTATTCTTGAGTGATGCGGCTTCCTTATTGAAGCGACGTACGCTTGCAGCGCAAACGCCCGTATCCACACTGGGGAATACGTTCAGCACTACCCTTTTACCCTTATAGTCGCTAAGGCGTACTTCACTCAAATCGTTCTTTACTGCCTTAAAATCGGGAGCTTGCTGCCCTACTTCCGGCTGAGCGCCTCCGAGTTTTACCTCTATTTCACCTTTAAACTTTACCATTTTCTCTGTCGTTTTTCTATGTCAATGTTTTCGTCTTCGGCAAGTCTTCTTTTCCTCACCACACCGCTAAGGTACGCATTTAATTTGTATTTGCCATTTCGGCACCGTTTTCAAAGGATTTTCTCTATTGCTTCGCGCAATTGACTCTTTTGAAGGTTTCCCTGTGAAAAGTAGGGTTTTCCTTTCAGAGGAACGAATATCAGAGTCGGGATTGAGGTTATACCGAATATGTTAGCCAGCTGCTTTTCATTATCGATATTGACTTTGTACACAATCACCTTACCGGCATACTCTTCAGCCACTTCAGCCAGTTTTGGAGCCAAAGAGCGACATGGGCCACACCAATTGGCGTAAAAATCTATGATGCAAGGCTTCTTTCCTTTGTAGACAAACGTGCCGGGATTCTTTTCCCAATCGTAGATGTTGGCTTTCATATAGGCAGCATCAATCTCTTTTATCTCTGCCTTGGTACCTTGAGCGCCCACTTCCTGACGGCAACCGGCAGCAACGAGTAGGAACAGTGTGAGTCGAAAAATGTTTTGTACGATCTTCTTCATCCGTTTTATGCTTCTTATGCAATCTAAGAACAGATTCAACGGGAAAAAGTTCATTCAGCGAGAATTCTTTGAAGCGAACCAACCCGAACGTCTATGGAAAGGAATCAGAGCCACACTTCGGAACAAATGAGCCGCGAAACACAGAGAACATTTAGCTCCACCACTCCCTAATCCACGGCAACACATACCACATCGGAGCGCAAAGCCAGATGAATCAAATTGGAATTTAGCAGTTACCGGAACAGAGATAAGTAAGTGACGAAACGGAGATCAGGAGGTGTCGGAGCAGAAGCAGGACGAATCAAGGTAATGAATGGGTAGGTGTCGGTGTGCATAATACGAGCAAATGGAATAACGCACGAGTGAAGTTGAGACTGAAGATGGGATGAATCGGAGCGTTCCTACGGTGGAAACTGATTATTGCTCCCATACCGTTCGAGCCGTTGCACGTTGATAACGGAGCGTTGCTTCCCAAGCTTTCCAAGCGATTTCAAGATGAGAAAAGAGGGGCCGTTCCATACAATCAAATCTTTGCTCCCATGCCGTTCGAGCGGTTCTATGGAGGTATCCGAGGAAAGTCTAGAGAGTTTTTCCAGAAAGTCTATAGAGTTTTCCGAAAAAGTCTATAGAGTATCCGAAAAAAGTCTATAGACTTTTCTCCGACCGCTCCGTACAGACGCTCCGCTTCCTCCCAACCTCTGCTCTGAAAGTATCTTACAATCGTACCACTACCTCGGTAAAAGGGTGCGCAGACGTGGGGGCAAGAGGTAGAAAGGAGGAGGCAGTCAGCAAGCTGTTGGCTTTTCTTTTGTATCTTTGTTCGCGTTAAAGAGAAAAACGATCGAGTCAAAGCATCACAAACACACCAATCACATCATATGAAACAGACCTCAAACAAGCTAAAACAAAGTCCTTTTACAGGCAGGAAAACTGTATGAATTCGCACTCGTCTACGCATATTCACCCCACGGCGATAGTTAGTCCGCACGCCAATATAGCCACGGACGTTCGCATTGATCCTTTCGCTGTTATCGAAGAAAATGTAACGATAGGTCAAGGTACGCACGTAATGGCGCATTCTGTGGTATGTAGCGGTAGCCGGATAGGCTCCGATTGCCGTATTCATTCCTTTTCGGTGGTAGGCGGCGTTCCTCAAGACCTGAAGTTCAAGGGCGAGGAGACAGAGCTTTTCGTAGGCGATAGGACCACCATACGTGAGTATGTAACGCTCAACCGCGGAACCGCTTCGCGTGGCTATACCCGAATCGGATCGGATTGCTTGGTGATGGCATACAGCCACATTGCTCATGACTGCGTTATCGGTAATCATGTGATCATTGGTAACGGAACTCAAATTGCGGGCGAAGTACTGATTGACGACCACGCCACGCTCAGTGCCGCTGTGCTGGTACATCAATTTGTGCATATCGGTGCGTACATTATGTTGCAGGGAGGCTCCAAAGTGAGCAAGGATATACCGCCCTACACGCTGGTAGGCAGGGAGCCGATTAGCTTTTGCGGCATCAACAGCATTGGACTGAAGCGGAACGGATTTTCGTCGGAAACAATCTTTTTGATCAACGACATCTACCGAACGCTCTACCAGAGGGGGCTCAACATAAGCGATGCCTTACAGGCTATTCGCGATGAATATGAGCCTTCAGAGGAACGGGATGCTGTTCTTGCATTCATCAACGCCTCCGAACGCGGCATCGTAAGGGGAAATATGGATTAAAGCGGTATGATCAAGCTTTTCACATCCGATAAGATAAGAGCGTTAGACCGCTACACAACGGAGCACGATGTGGTTTCGTCCATTGAGTTGATCAATCGTGTGGCGGAGCAGTTCGTACAATCGTTCAGTCGTCTCTATCGCCCACAAGTCAATCCGGTAGTCATACTGGCAGGACCGGGCAATAATGGTGCGGATGCGCTTGCCATTGCCGTGGAATTGGTCCGTATGCGCTACGAAACGGAGCTGTTCTTGTTCAACATAAAGAACAGTCTTTCGCACGAATGCAGCGAGAAGCGTGCCGTTGTTTGTAACGAACCCGGGCTACGCTTCCACGAAGTTACCGGTTCGTTCACTCTGCCCAAGTTGAATGAACGGCATGTGATTATCGACGGATTGTTCGGAGTGGGGCTGAACCGACCGCTTGAAAAAGGGTTTGCCCTATTGGTCAAACGTGTCAACGAGAGTGGCTGTCAGGTCGTTTCCATTGATATTCCCAGCGGACTTTATGCCGATAGTAACCGCGGACGTGCAGAAGAGGAAGCTATTATTCACGCAACGCACACTTTTACCGTAGAAACGCCTAAGCTAAGTTTCTTCCTACCGGAGAACGACATCTATGTAGGAAACGTGGAAACGCTACCCATCAATCTGAGTCGCGAAGGCAAGGAGGAGCTCTCCTCGCCATACTATTTGGTCACTGACCACGATATAAGCGCGGCTCTATTACCGCGAGAACGATTTGCCCACAAGGGAACATTCGGGCATTTACTGCTTGTCTCCGGCTCGCGCGGTAAGACCGGTGCCGCCATTTTAGCGGCTAAGGCGGCTCTGCGCAGCGGTGTGGGCAAATTGACCGTACATTTGCCTGGTTGTTGCGAAACGGCTATGCAGTGCGCTTTGCCCGAAGCAATGCTCAATTTGGACCAGCATAACGACTACTCCACACGCCTCTTGTCCCTCGAACCTTACAATACAATTGCCGTAGGGCCAGGGTTGGGACAGGCAGAACTCACCTGCTCAATGTTGGAGGATCTGCTGCTCCGCGCTACAACTCCATTGGTTGTGGATGCCGATGCGCTTAATATACTGGGAGAACGGCGTGATTTGCTCGCTCGAATTCCCGAATGCTCCGTGCTAACCCCTCACCCCAAAGAATTAGAACGTATAGTGGGCTACTGTACTTCGGGCGAACAACGCCTCGAAGAAGCACGTTTTTTGGCGCAACAGTATTCCGTCTATGTCATTCTCAAGGGGCATTACTCCGCCATATGTTCGCCGGGCGGCAATGTATACTTCAATCCTACGGGAAACAGCGGTATGGCTACTGCAGGAAGCGGAGATGTACTCACCGGTATCATTGGAGGATTGCTCGCTCAGGGCTACCGACCCCTTGCTGCAGCGGTGGTTGCTACCTATATTCACGGCTTAACGGGCGACTATTACGCAGCCCGCTTTTCCGATAGAGCTTTAATCGCTTCGGATCTCATTTCGCTTTTGCCGGAGGCATTTAAGGCATTCAGTGCGTAGCACTACCCTATTTATCAGAAAGATCAAGCCTCGCACGGAACCGTACGAGGCTTGATTTGCGCTATTGATGCCTATTGATTCGCTGCACGTAGGGCTGCATCGGCCGTATAGAGCGCACAAAGCGCCTCAATGTACCCTTGCTCTGTTTCCAAACCGGTGCTATGAGCACGCAGCAACTTAGCCATATCAGTCACGCCCTCGCGATACCCTTCGCGAGAAAGACGTACATTTTCTGCGGCATCTTTGCGCATTGAGCTAAAACGAATATAGTTTTGCAGCGCATTCTTCCAATCGGTCTGCGCCTTTGTGCGTTCCAAACGGAGCATTTCGCCGTTATCCTCGCGCTCTAAAGTACGGATCATTGCTCGCTTTGATGCCGCCAATTGCTTATAATAGCCCGAAGCAATACCGGTTAACGGTACTTTGAGCGTTATTCCGTAGGCAAAACGACCTCCGGTATTTCGATGTGAAGCATCAAAAAAGGAAGGATTGGTAAGCATATAATCGGCAAAGAAGGCCAATTGAGGCATCATTTCACTTCGGGCTACCGCCTGCTCCTTAACCGCTATCTGCTCCGCAATTGCCAGCATTTGCCCTCGCGTATTAGCGTTCGTTCCTTCACAATCACACGTATCAACGGCCGGACGGCTCTGTATAGGAGCATTTTGAGCCAAAGACTCCGTATTGTCCGCTGGTAGAATCCGTTCGCTCAGCGGTAAAGAACACACTTTTGCTAAATGGGCTTCGGCAAGAGGTAGCATTGTTTCTGCTTCATCAATAGCGCGTAACGCCTTGTTTTGCGCCAAACGTAGTTCCAATAGGTCACTTTTTACTGCGTATCCTTCTTGATAAAGCGCCTGCACATCTGCATAAAGGCTATCCAAAGTAGAGGAAAATTGCTTCAAAAGCTTCGTTTGCTCCGTGATTTGAACCAGCCGATAGTAAGCTTTTTCAATCGTTTCTCGCCCCTCTACACGCTTTCGTGATAGCTGAAGTTCACGCAAACGCAATGCCAAATCGGCCATTTGATTAGATGCCAGCACCTTGCCACCCGTAAAAAGCGGTTGGACAAGTGAGAAGTTCGCCAACCAAATGCTGTTTAAATGTAGCGAAGAGAGACGTTGTAGCTCCGAGGGTATAAGCGGCTTCAAATTCAAATGAACTGTGTGCGGAACTTTATCCGGCAGAGTAATGCCATCGGGTAAATATTGGTTCAGATCAATAGGAACGTCCGAAAATGCATTAATGTCAAACAATTCGATTGGCTTAGGTACACTTCCCCACCCCGCCATCGCTTGGATTTGCGGGAAAAAGTAGGTTCGCGCCAGCATCTGCTCTGCTTTTGCCGCATCGTACTCAGCTTGTGCCTGCGCTACACTACGGTCGTTTTGCTCGCCGTATTCAAGCAACTCGTCTAATGAATACTTTTTTTGCGCCGACATCGTGGCGCCACAAGCAAGCAAAATGCTACATAACAGCCACTGCTTCACCCTCATTGTGCTCTGTTTCATTTGCCTAAAGTGAACGAAATCTGACCTATTATTGCCCCATCACAGAAGAAATCCGCACGATAAGATCCGGGTAAAAGCGTTTCGGAAACGCTCCAAAACAGAGTGACAGGTAGAGCCTCTCCACCATATTCCACCTCTCGTGAAGCGCTTGCTTCCAAAGTAGTATTCTCAAACGAGAATCGTTCTTTGCTCGGAGAAGGCATCGGTTGGTCGTACGGATTCAGTATTCGTAAGTAGATACGCCGTGCTCCCGGCTCAGCAGTAACATTCTTTGCCAAAACAAGATCGAAGCGAAGCGTACTTATTCGGTTAAGGTTTCGGGTCTTTTTGCCTCGTTTATCCAAAATAGCGTAACTTATCTGAAATGCTTCCAAGCGTGCCGCACGAGTTACTCGAGCTGTTAGTTCCCCTTTTTCCGCAGATAAGCGGTCGGCTTTCTCTTCCGAAGCTGCGTAACGGCTCCGTACTTCCGCATTTTCTTGTTGGAGCGAAGCGTTAAGCTGTAAAAGGGAATCTGTTTGAATAATATAACTGCGGAGCACTTTGCGCAGCGATGTGATTTCCGCATTGAGTGCACTAATCCGCTTATTGTCAGTTACTTTTGTTGTCCGAAGTTCGTTTGCAAGCCACTCGGCACGCGCTTTTTCGCGCGAAAGTTGTGCCAACAGCGAGTCGCTTGATATTTCTATAGATCGCTCTCCATAGCCCTTTCCGCCATGCATCTTCGCTATTTGTACGCCGTAGTCTGCTTGCAATTGCTCCAATTCCTCCTGCATGCGTTCTTTTTGCAACTGCACGGATTCAGTAAGCTGCCGTTCGTAATGAACTTTTTGTTGCCGTATTATGACCCCAAACACCACTACGAGCAACACCACTGTCGCCCCGAGTCCCCACAACCAACGCGTCTGTTTGTTCATTTTATTCACTTTTTCAGTACAATTTGTTCGTCCGTTTCTCCGATCCAATCGCATTGGGGCGTTTCACCGACTTGAATTTGCGTCCGTTCCAGCGAAGCAAAACCACATTTTGTATGGCAGATTTGTTCGTATCTAAGCTATTTGTATTTACAGCGAAGCGATCATTTGCCTCGATCCTCCCCTCAAGTTGTCTTTTCGCTCCATTCCAAAATAGCGATATGTATGGATCTTTTTCTTCCGAACCTACCGCATTCTGTAAAGCAAGAAGCGAATTCCAAGAAGATGGTATGCCAACGCGTTCGCGATCAAGCCGACCTTTTGCTCCGTATAGAGCCACATTCCCGCTACCGGCCCCTGAGGTGATAACCAAAAGTAACGGTGTACCGCCACGCTTGAGACGAACAAACTGAACGGACGTACCACCCGAGTAGCGTAAAAGGAGCTCTGCATCGGTTCGTTTCTCTATCCGAACCGTGCCAGCACTCTCCGGAAGCAACACCAAACTTCCTTCAGATGAAACGAATATACTATCTTGAACAGATTGATTGCTCAGAAATGGAGCGTCGCACTTCGGTACGCTCCGGACCAATTCTGCAAGCGTTTGGCCGCCCAACAGCGGACAAAACGATAAGAGTATCCCGCATAGAACCGTCACTTTACGCTTGAATAACAATACTTGTCCCATCACTTTCTGCCTTTCGTATCGTACGCAAAGATAACAAATCGCCTACAATGCACATTTTGCCCCCATGTAATGAAGAAAAAAATAAGTTTCCTTCATTCTGACATTTACGCTTGGATTATTTTCTTCCTCCCTAACTTTTTAGAAACCCTAAGGAGATCTTTCCACACTATTGAAGGCTTACGGATTGATGCAGTCTTGTTTGTTTCATTAGTATGATATGAACACACCCACTGCTTTTTCTCTCTCCTTTCGCGGAGAAGATGCCATTCCGTACGCTCCGTTTTTGCTTTTAGAATAGGGAGATAAGATCCTTCTTTCAATACTCTTGTACACCTTCCGCAAAAGGTATATACCTTTCGTCTGAAACTTATATACCTTTCACTTGAGAGGTATATACCTTTTGCACGAAACTTATATACCTTTTAGTAGTATCATTAATGCCCTTTAGTAGGAGATAAGGGTGTTGATATTCGGAAGCTTTTTACAGGAGGACAAAAAAGAGGGGAACGTTTTGTTCCCCTCACTCTATTTTGGTCTGTTAAGTCGCTATGAAATGCGTTACTTACGGGTATAATCGTAAAAGCCTTGTCCTGTTTTACGTCCCAACTGACCGGCGCGCACCATCTTACGCAGCAAGGGATGCGGACGATACTTGCTGTCGGAGAACTCGGTATACAGCACCTCCATAATGGCAAGACAAACATCAAGTCCGATAAAGTCGCCTAATTCGAGGGGTCCCATCGGATGGTTGGAGCCCAACTTCATGGCAGTATCAATTTCTTCTACGGAAGCGATCCCTTCAGCGTAAACACCAATGGCTTCGTTTATCATAGGAATCAGCAGACGGTTAACCACAAAGCCGGGAGCTTCGTCCACAGTTACGGGAGTTTTGCCCAAATCTTTGCAGAAAGCAATCGCTTTGTCCTGTACTTCCGGAGCTGTACGTCTGCCGGAAATAACCTCAACGAGCTTCATAACAGGTACCGGATTGAAGAAGTGCAACCCGATTACCTTGTCGGGACGTTTCGTAACGCCCGCCAATTCAGTAATACTGAGCGAAGAAGTATTCGTAGCCAATATGGCATCAGGCTTGGCAATTCCATCCAATTTGCGCAACTGCTCCTTCTTAATTTCCATATCTTCCGCCAAGGCTTCGATGATAAGATCGGCATCAGCTACGTCTGCAAAGTCCTGAGAAGCCTTTATGTTCGCGAGATAGCCATCAGCTGCGCTGCGATCCATCTTTCCTTTTGCGACTAGTTTGTCAAAAGATGCGTTCAGACGTCCCATCGCTTTGTCAAGCGACTCTTTGCTACGTCCCTTCATAACCACTTGGAATCCGTGCTGTGCAATAGACTGCACCAAGCCCTGACCCATAGTTCCGTTTCCGATAATTGCTATTTTCATAATGCTATATCACTTTATTTTGATTTGATAATTGCTTTAAAAGAGGGGTTCCCTCTTTTCTAAAAAAGCACTCATCCCCTCTTTTTGCTCTGCCGAGGCAAAAGCGATGGCAAAAGCATCACTTTCGATGGAGAGTGCTGTATCGATGTCGCACTGCAACCCGCGGTTGATAGCCATTTTGGCTAAGCGCAGTGCCGAGCGGGAACGAGCTGCAATACTATCAGCAAGTTCCTTAGTTTTTGCAGGAAGATCCTCATGAGGAACCACAGATCCAACCAATCCGATAGCAAGCGCTTCGTCAGCCCGCACTACACGTGCAGTGAAAATGAGTTCCTTTGCGCGTTCAATTCCAACCAAACGCGGGAGCCTTTGTGTGCCGCCAAAGCCCGGAGGAATACCCAGTCCTGTTTCGGGTTGTCCCATTTTTGCTTTATCCGAAGCTATGCGAAGGTCACAAGCCATAGCAAGCTCGCATCCTCCCCCCAAACAAAAGCCGTTTATGGAGGCAATTACCACCTGAGGGAGCAACTCAATACGACGGAAAAGGCAGGCACCCTTGCGTGCATAGGCAAGAGCCTGTTCCGGCGTATAGTTCGCCATCTCTGCAATATCGGCACCGGCAGCAAAGCTTCGTCCTGCACCGGTAATAATCAGAACAGCGATCTCTGGGTCCTTTTCCAACTGCGAGACAACTTGATCCATTTCGTCCAAAAGGGCTCCATTTAGAGCATTCAGGGCTTCAGGGCGATTGATGGTAAGGGTAGCTATTCGCCCATCCTTATCCAATTGTATCATACGCATACTACTTTTGATGAAGAGAAGAATATAAATTAAAAGCCCCCTTGCGGCATTTTACCGCAAGAGGGCCGCATAAGTGCGATTATTTAGAGGATTTTCCTTCCATTTCGCTGCGTAGCCGTTCGGTCAGTAGCGGAACGATTTTGTGCAAATCGCCTACCACTCCAAGGTCAGCTACCTGGAAAATAGGAGCAAACTTATCCTTATTGATAGCAATAATGAAGTTTGATTCCTCCATACCGGCCAAGTGCTGTATAGCACCCGAAATACCGATAGCGAAATATACATCGGGACGAACGGTTTTACCCGTTTGACCAACCTGACGTTCGTGTCCGATCACTCCGGCATCTACCATAGCACGGGAAGAAGACACTTCCCCTGATATTGTTTGGGCAAGCTCACGAAGTTTATCAAAACCTCCATGTGTACCAACACCACGTCCACCGGAAACGAGTACATTTGCCTCTGTAATGTCGACCATATTGCGTGTTTCCAACTCACGACGAACGAGACGAACGTGATTTTTAGAAGCATCAAAGGGAACATTAATATTTTCAACTTCGCCTTTACGACTCGGATCTGCCTGTTTACGGCGCATCACGCCGGGACGTACCGTTGACATTTGAGGACGATGATCCTTACAAACGATGGTAGCCATTAGGTTTCCACCGAAAGCGGGACGTGTCATCATAAGATTGCGTTCCTCGTTAATATCAAGCGAAGTACAGTCTGCAGTTAAACCGGTACGCATACGTGCGGAAAGACGAGGACCGAGGTCACGTCCAATGGTGGTAGCTCCCAAAAGGAATATTTCGGGTTTTATCGTGTTAATAACGTGACTAACAGCCTGTGCATAAGGCTCAGTCAGATAATCCTTAAGGAGTTCGTTATCTACCACAAGCACCTTATCGGCACCGGCGGCTATCAATTCATCCGTCAGTGAGGAAACTTGGTAACCACAAAGCAATGCAGTTACTTTTTCCCCAATAGATTGTGCGAGCTCAGTTGCCTTACCAAGCAGCTCAAAAGCAACGTTTTGAATAACGCCGCCACGCTGTTCGGCAAAGACCATGATACCTTTATATTGTTCCTTATCCATAGCAATCAGAGGATGAATTTCTCTTTGAGTTTGTCTACTATAATATCAACAGCTTCCTCGGTGGTTACGTCATCATAGAGCGTTCCCATCGCTTTAGCACCTTTAGTAAAGGATTTTTTTACGCTTGTGGGAGATCCTTTCAATCCCAAACGTTCTTGTTCAACCGGGAAACTATCGGCATCCCAAACAAGGATTTCCTTGTCATAAGCTTCCATAATGCCCTTCACGTTCATATAGCGAGGTTCATAAGCAGAAGCAAGGAAAGTGAGCATACAGGGCAGATCGGCTTCAACGATTTCGTGCCCTTCTTCAATCCCTCTTTTTATGGTAAGGAATTTGTCGCCTTCTTTATACTTTACTTCTTCCACATAGGTTACTTGTGGCAAATCGAGTTGTTCCGCAATTTGAGGGCCTACCTGCGCCGTATCTCCATCAATTGCCTGACGTCCGGCAAAGATCATATCGTAATCAAGTGTTTTGAGGGCTTGCGACAGCGTGTAGCTGGTGGCAAGCGTATCGGCACCACCGAAACGACGGTCGGTAACCAAAATGCCTTTATCTACCCCCATAGCAAATGCTTCGTATATAATTGCCTTTGCCTGAGGAGGTCCCATCGTAACGCACGTTACTTCAGCCCCATAAAGATCCTTAAACAAAAGGGCTTGTTCCAAAGCTCCCTTGTCATCAGGGTTCATAATGCTGGGGACACCCTCACGGATCAACGTTCCTTTAACCGGATCGAGCTTAATTTCAGCGGTATCGGGTACCTGCTTTATGCAGACTACTATTTTCATCATAAGGATTGTGTTCGTTTATTTAAGTATATGAGCAGCTATTACCATACGCTGTACTTCGCTGGTACCTTCGTAGATCTCTGTAATCTTGGCATCCCGCATCATCCGTTCAACCGGATATTCGCGTGTGTATCCATAACCTCCATGGAATTGTACAGCCTTAACGGTCATCTCCATAGCTGTTTCAGCAGCAAAAAGCTTTGCTTCAGCGGCATCAGTGGAATAGGGCATTTGGTTATCCTTTTTCCATGCAGCCTTACGAACCAAAAGCCGTGCACAATCAATCTTTGCATAAAGATCTGCCAGCTGGAACTGCGTGTTTTGGAATGATGCAATGGACTTGCGGAACTGTTTGCGTTCTTTTGTGTATTTAATGGTTTCGTCCATAGCTCCTTGAGCGATGCCTAATGCTTGGGAAGCAACACCTACGCGTCCTCCGTCAAGTGTTTTCATGGCAATTTTGAAACCACCGCCAACACGTCCCAAAAGATTTTCCTTGGGAACGATGCAGTTTTCCATAATAAGCTCGCAGGTAGCGGAGCCACGGATACCAAGTTTCAGCTCTTTCTTACCAATGGAAAAACCGGGCATATCCTTCTCTACAATAAATGCGGAGATACCTTTGTTGCCCAAACTTTTGTCGGTCATTGCGAAGATGATGTATACATGAGCATACTCAGCATTGGTAATAAAGATCTTATTCCCATTAAGTACCCAATGATCACCTTCATCAACGGCGAAAGTTTGCTGTGCACTAGCGTCTGTTCCGGCATTAGGTTCCGTTAGCCCAAAGGCACCGATCCATTCTCCGGAAGCCAATTTAGGAAGATACTTTTGCTTTTGTTCTTCAGTACCATGTTCTAAGATTGGAGCGCAGCATAGCGAAGTATGTGCGGAAACAATAATGCCCGTAGTAGCGCAAACGCGACTGAGCTCTTCAACGCACATAGAGTAGATTTGGTTGGTTCCACCCTGACCACCGTACTCTTTGGGAATTGGAATGCCCATAAGTCCGATTTTTGCCATCTTTTGGACGGTTTCTAAGGGGAACCGCTCTTCCTCATCTATGGTAGCGGCTAAGGGCTTCACTTCCTTTTCTGCAAAAGCAGTAATCATTTGAAGGAAAAGAAGCTCCTGTGGGGTTTGTGAAAAATCCATCGTTCTTATTCTATTCTATCTTTATGTATCCAAATACCTTCCATTAAAGCCGGATGACCAGCTATAGGGTTTACGTAAAACTCCATAGTTTTGGTCACAAGGATGCATTTATTGACGCATCGGCTTTAGATCTTCTGCAAAGGTAAGGGTTGCTTCTGTATTAGCAATCACATCATCCTTTGTAAAAGCAGGATTAAGCTCAGTAACCACGAGTCCTTTACCTTTACGAACCTCCATAACGCACATTTCTGTGATAATGAGATTCACCTGTCCCTTGGCGGTAAGCGGAAGACGACACTTCTTTAGAATTTTAGCGCGTCCTTTTGCAGTATGTTCCATTGCGAGGATTACCTTTTTGGTTCCATCCAGCAAGTCCATTGCGCCACCCATACCGGGAGCCATTTTACCGGGTATAATCCAGTTAGCTAAGTCGCCTTCTTCATCTACTTCAAGAGCACCAAGGATACTCACATCCACGTGACCGCCTCTGATAAGAGCAAACGAGGTTGCACTATCAAAAGTAGCTGCTCCAGGAACTGCCGTAATGTACCCGCCTCCGGCATTGGTCCATACAGCTTCTTCCTTTCCTTCTTCAGGAGCCGGCCCCATACCGATCATTCCATTTTCACTCTGAAGCATTACATGTACTCCTTCGGGCAGGAATGAAGGGATCATAGTGGGTAATCCGATCCCTAGGTTTACTACATCGCCATCCTTCAGCTCAAGAGCTGCGCGACGAGCGATTGTTTCTCTAATTTGTGTTTTGTCCATGGCGTATATTTGTATTCTGTCTAGTTTTTATCCTTTGGTTATTGCTTGTTTCCCAGCTCAGCTTGTTTGCGTCGGTCAAATTCCTGAGCGACATAGGAAGCAACATCATCGGCAAAAGTATTAGCGCCAAACCCGGCATCATAGCCAAGTTCTTTAGCCAACTCATGTGTGATACGCGGTCCACCGCAACAGAGAATCATTTTATCACGTATTCCTTCTGCTTCCATCAGTTCAACCAACTCAGTAAGATTCTTAATGTGTACATCTTTTTGAGTTACAGTTTGTGACACGAGCATCACATCAGCTTTATATTCCAATGCCTTTGCTATGAATTCTTCATTAGGAACCTGGCTACCGAGATTAAGCGCGTCAATCATATCATAGCGTTCCAAGCCATAATGACCCGCAAATCCTTTCATGTTCATAATGGCATCAATGCCCACAGTATGGGCATCCGTGCCGGTACTAGCTCCGATTACACGAAGTGGTCGACCGATATGAGTCTGTATAAATTCGTCTGTTTCTGCCATGCTCCAAGTGGTAGATTCTACCTTTGGAACATATATGTTGGCATAATTGACTGTATGGGTACTATTCCCGTAGCAATTGAAGAAAGTAAATCCCTTGGTCAATTCCTTTGAGAAAACAACCATAGGATTGGTAAAACCCATCTCTTTCAGCAACAGCTTGGCTGCTTCCTCTGCTTCAGGACCGGGAACTACGGGCAACGTAAAGCTTAGTTGCACCTTCCCATCATTCATTGTATCTCCGTAGGGCTTGACCTTCGTTAAATCTAACGTCTGGTCAAAGTCCTTCTCCTCCATGGAGTATAGTCCACCGCTCATACTGTTGCTTCCTCCCGTTTAAAGTTGTGCATTAAGTCAATAATGGGGTTATAGTACCGATCTCCCTTCTTGGTTACTCCTGAAAGTCCCTTGCCACCGTCAATCGGGCGTTTGATATCTGCAAAGATCCCCTTAGAAAGCGCAGAGAAAAGCCCTTCACCTCTAATTTCGTTCAATAAAACGATTGTTTTATCCAGTACTAATCTGGCTCTTTGCTGTACGAGACCATCTTTTTTGAAGCAAACTTCCTCACCAATGGAGCGCATATTGTTGAAAATATAACGAGCATTTTCAATGGAAAGGTACCTGTCGCTCATAAAGGGCGTATGGATAGCTTCAGTAGGCATACCTAAAAGCTGTATTCCCTGATGGGTCCAAATGCCGATAATATTAAAAAGAGCATCCTGAATATGTCCCCGGAATATATTTCCGGTCATAAATTTTGTTGGAGGCATATACTTGAGGGTTGCCTTAGGGAATATCTCGCGAGTCATGGTAGCTTGCGCTAACTCATAGAGGAAACCGTTTTCAAGCATCGGATCCATTTCAAATGCATGCCCCAGGCCCATCTGTTCCTCAGGCAAACCGGCCTTGAGGGCAAGTTGCTCATTGATAAAATCACTGGCAAGCACCGTGTGAGCTTCTTCAACTGCATCGGCTGTAGTAAGGTAATTATCTTCTCCGGTATTGATGATAACTCCCGCAAACGCATTGATGGTACGGCTCATATATTGGTCTACCAATGTACGTTGCATGTTGATATCACGGAAAAGAATCCCATACAGAGCGTCATTCAACATCACGTCCAAACCCTCGAAAGCACCCATAATAGCAATTTCAGGCATGCAGAGACCGGAACAGTAGTTACAAAGACGGATATAACGCCCCACTTCGTTGCCCACCTCATCAAGAGCCTTACGCATAATACGGAAGTTTTCCTGAGTAGCATAGGTTCCTCCGAATCCTTCGGTGGTAGCACCGAAGGGAACATAGTCAAGCAAACTTTGCCCCGTTGTTCGGATTACGGCTATAATATCTGCACCTTGACGTGCGGCAGCTTGAGCCTGTATCACGTCCTCGTATATATTACCGGTTGCTACAATAACGTAAAGATAGGGCTGTGGCCCTTCACCTACGTTTTTGATGAACTCTTCTCTATGTTTTCTTCGGTCCAAAATCCGCTTCATGCCGGCATCTATATAAGGCTTCAGCACGGATTCTATTTCCTTTTCTGTTAGGGCGGGGAAACTCCTTAAGTCAATCTTACCCTCCTCTACTAACTCCGCAATATCCTGAGGCGTTTTTCCTGTTGCCTTCATTGCATTGGCTATATAAAAGAGTGCTCCGTTAGAGAGCATGCCGTTCTCTTTTAAGAAGTTAACCAAAACGTTAGGCAGAGGTACTCCGTTGCTATCGATGCCGTCTATACCCAAAAAGCGACAAAGCGTACGCTCTACCGCAACTGTTGTATGTGCATCTACAAACTCTTGGACCTCTTCGGCTATCGCCAAAGAAGCACTGCGTGCCTCCTCAACCTTAGCGAAGTCTATCCCTACTTTACTTTCCTCCATTTAACTTATATCTCTTTTTCTAAGTAATGTCTACAATTGATTAATAACTCTTCATCTACACCCAAAATTTCGGCTATTCGCAATGCTTCATGAGGGGTACTGCCTTCAGCTTCTTCTACCAAACTATAATCGATGTAACTATTGAGTTTGACTATTTCCAAAGGTTTCTGCAGTCGTTCTTCAATAAATCCTTTGACACGTAATCTTTTTGCTTCTCCGCGTATATTGCTGTAGTGCGTAGTAATTATTGCACAAGTATTGTATTTTGCAAAGAGAGCCACCATAGCTTCAACAATGGCACGCCCTTCGCGCGGATTAGTAGTGCGTGCAGCTTCGTCAATGAGTAACAGCAGAGGTTCTCCTTTTTTCGCCTCAAGCGCCATATCGCTCAAACGCAACATCTCGCCACCAAAGCTGGACAAGCCCTTTGATTGGTCGGATGCATCGTCCATAGATACCATTACCTCCTTCACCAAAGTGAGAACCGCTTTGCTAGCCAAAATGAAGAAACCATACTGAAGTAACATTTGGGCTAATGCGATAGAATGAAGCAATACACTCTTACCCGCCATATTGGCACCCGTGATAATTGTTGGATACGAACCAAAGTCGATACTAACCGGCTGGAAGTCAACTCCCTTGAGTGACAGAAAACTGCGAACTTCCGGATTTATTAGATTCTCCAGAGAGCTTGTGCCACTCTCTTGAACTTGGGGACGTATGGCTTCGTTGGCTATTGCCCAATGTGCTTTAGCTATAAACAAATCCGTCTCTGCCAGTGCATTCAGTGCATGCGTTAGTGAAATTCCATGAGGACGGAGCTGTTCCGTTAGTGCGTGACGTACTTTATCCTCTTCACGAGCTACTAGTAATGCAAGTTTTTCTCGTTCCTCTTCGTTGGGAGCTGCTTCTTGCGCTTTCCGAAGCCGTGCTAACTCCGTGCTATACTTATCGGAAAGATAAAATCCTGGAAGCTCTTCACCTTCAATATCTAAGATGTGCAATACTTCTTCCAACGAATCGATATCCACAATCTTTATTTCGTTTTGGGTAAGGATACGGGATACTTTCCTTTCGATAAGCGATATGTTCTTTAATTCAAAGAGATCCACATCGCTCGCCGAGGAATTAGGATCATCCAGTAGTCCAATAGACGCCCAAATTGGATGCAGATCCCTCAGCAGATACGCAATTTCTTCAAGTGCCTTGCTCGCTTCCGGATTGGCAAAATAGCCAACAATCCGCTCCGTAGTATCCAAAATGCATTCTATATCCTTGGCGGAGGTAATCCACTCTTGGTTATACAGCATAGCGCGCCCCGGTGACGAGGATAACTCGAGTGAATCCGCTACAAAACGCAGAGGAGAAAACCACTTAATCGTATCGCTGAATTTTTTCATGGTACACTAAGCAATTTGTTTTACATCATACACCGGAACCCCTAATGCATCACCCAAGCGAGCACACATTTCTTTTGAATTGAGCCGATAACCCGTTGGGGCAAGCGGATTAAACGTAACGGCAACTAACTTAGTGGCATACCGTACGGAAAGCTCTCTACCTGAATCGATAAAGGTACTTACGCAAAGGGGAGAAGCAAAGATATGCGAGAAATCTTTTGCTATTAACCTGCGCAAACTCTTAATCGTTTTCAGTTTGTTCATTATACGGTCAGTAACCACACCGGAGATATATACCTCCTCGGTATTGCGTAGCCACTCCGCATTTTCCCACGTTTCTCCCAATAGGGCGGAAGAAGTATCCAAAGCAGACCAACCCTCTTGTGGATTGAAATACCAAACCCCATTAAAGTCGGGATCAATTTCTTCCGGGAGCGTGTATTCTTCGAGGTTGATTAGCCGATAAAGCGCTTTTGTGCTTCTGATAAGTTTATCCGGCTGTGCCGAGTATGCGGCACCGGTAGCCAAAACCACTCCTTCCGCTACACTAGGGGAGGCAAGGCTCAGTCGCGCCAATGCACCATCTATAATGGTTAGATCTACCCCATAAGCCCCCATTTTCTGTATTAAATAGCGTAGCCCACCCGTTGTGGACGGCCCAGCTATCAGTATTTTACCGGTTCCGCGTGCCCTTGCGTAGATAGCTCTTCCTATGGGCGTGGAATAGCGGTAATCTATATCAAGAATTTCGGCAGGCACTCGTTTGGTCAGGTAAAATTTCTCTGCAGTTACAAAGAGCATACCGGGCCGGAGCGTTATTTCAGGCTTATCTGTTTGAGTTACCTGATCCCGCCTTTCTCCGTCTATGCCTATTGAGGTTAAAGCAACCGATAGCTTAGGATACTCAGCAAGACGGGAGAGCACATAATTCAGTGTCTCCGTCTTGCCGGTATTCTTTGCCATCCCGACAATTGCCAAGCTACTTAGCTTTGCTATGTCCGATACAAAAGGCATCTATACGATACTTTACTTTTCTTGCTTCTTTTCCATCATTTCGCGGCGCTTGCGGTTACGTTCGTGACGCGAAAGGTTTTGCGGTTCCAATGCCAATTGTTTACCTGCCAAAAGAGCAGCTACACCATCGGCACGTTCCTTTTCACAATCCGGGCAATGACACTCCGAAACGTAATTATGCGGCTCGGTATAGGTCGTGATAACGCCCTCGTAATTACGAAGCACTACACGATGGTCACTTTGCGATATAACGTACTGTGGCATTACGGGTATTTTACCACCGCCTCCTGGCGCGTCTACCACAAAAGTAGGCACGGCAAAGCCAGATGTATGTCCGCGAAGATTTTCGATAATCTCAATCCCCTTTGATACCGGAGTGCGGAAATGGCTAATACCGCGTGATAGGTCGCATACATAAATGTAATACGGACGCACACGCATCTTAACCAACTCATGCACCAGACGCATCATGATGTGCGAACAATCGTTGATCCCGCGCAACAGAACAGATTGATTACCCAAAGGAATGCCGGCATCAGCCATACGTTCACAAGCCGCCTTTGATTCAGCGGTGATTTCGTTTGGATGATTAAAGTGCGTATTAAGCCAAACCGGATGATACTTTTTAATCATATTCACCAATTCAGGCGTAATTCGCTGGGGCATTACAACCGGAGTGCGGCTACCAATACGAATGATTTCAACGTGCGGAATGGCTCTCAGCCTCTGAAAGATATATTCCAACGTACTATCCGGAACCATTAGAGCATCACCACCGGAAAGCAATACATCGCGCACCTCGGGGGTACGTTCAATGTATTCAATTGCTTTGTCGATGCGTTCGCGAGGCGAGGAGGCATCCTTCTGCCCTGCAAAACGACGACGCGTGCAGTGACGGCAATACATGGAACACATATCCGTAATAAGGAAAAGCACTCTATCCGGATATCGATGGGTCAATCCCGGCACGGGCGAATCTTCGTCTTCGCTCAAAGGATCTAGCTGATCCTCAGGAGCCACATTAAGTTCGTTTGCCGTAGGTATTGACTGCATTCTGACCGGATCATGAGGATCGTCTGGGTTTATCAAACTCAAATAATACGGTGTGATAGCCATCCGTATTGTTTTAAGGGATTCGCTTACACCCTCTTCTTCCTCAGGGGTCAGTTTCACAAGAGCTTTTAGCTGCTCTAATGTCTCTATTCGATTTCGTACTTGCCAATGCCAGTCATTCCAATCTTCATCACTGACATCAGGAAAATAGTACTTTCTTCTGCTTTCTGTCATTTCTTTCCAACCTTTTTTAGGACAAATGCACGTGATACTGCATGTAGCGGTATCTTGAGGTAGAGGGAGAAGAGGATTTAATTTACCGGACCTCCTCTCCCTCGTACTCCTTAATGCAATTATCTTGCCAAACTATATTTATGCATATAGTTCGGTAAAAATGTCACGCAGAGCTTTTGATTCCCTCAGTTCCTGAAGGGTAATTTCTGCGTGTCCCTTAGTATAACCGTTACCGATAATCATCGTTACGTCGCTACCAACCCCTTCGGCTCCCAAAGCGGCTTTAGTAAAGGAAGTGGCCATAGAGAAGAAGTAAACAACACCCGTATTCTTCGTGCAAAGAATGCTGGTCATTTCCGTATCGGTAATATTGACGTTGTTGATGGTTACATCACACATTTCGCCATTAGTCAGCTTGCTTATTTCTTCCATAACAGGTACAGGCTGAGTAGCATCGGCGGAGAATACGTAATCGCAGAAGCCCAACTTCTTCATTCTGTCCGTACTACGTTGAGAGTGGCACAGCCCAATTACCTTACCGGTTACACCGGCTCTCTTTTTGGCTTCGTAGCAGCATAGCATACCGCTTTTACCACCGGCACCAATAATCAGCACCGTATCGCCCGGCTTTACAAGCTTAGCAGTTTGTGCGGGAGCTCCGGCTACGTCCAATGCGGATAGAGCCAGCTTTTCAGGCAAATCGGAGGGAATCTTAGCGTAGATACCGCTTTCGAAAAGAATAGCCTTACCATCGATATCCACCTGGTCCACATCGGCGCGAATTTCTTTTATCTTGTCAATACGGAGCGGGGTGAGTGAAAGAGAAACCAAAGTGGCAATTTTATCGCCTTCCTTCAGATCAATTTTCCCCTTTAATGCGTCACCTATCTTTTCAACCGTACCCAAGAGCATACCACCCGAACCGGTTACAGGATTACGGTGTTTGCCCTGTTTGGCTACGATGTCAAGCATAATTTGAGCAATCTTTTCCTTATCGCCACCGGCTTGTTCCTGTATTTGCGTAAAGCTAGCCGAGTCGATGTTAAGGGTCTGTACGTCAATGAGAATTTCATTGTCGTAGATTTTGTCCATATTGTTGTCTACCCTTTTGGCAGGCTGAGGAAGAACCCCTTTGGGTTCGAGTACGCGATGTGTGCCGTACTTATTACCTTTCTCTTGCATAAGTATATACTTCTTAGCTGAATTGTATGTTTGTTTTTCTTTTAAATGATATGCTTTTCGGGGAGCGAAAGTATGCGCCGTGCTTCTGCCGGTGAGGCTATTTCGCGACCAAGTTCTCTTGAAAGGCGAACCACCTTTTCCACTAATTCGCCGTTGGATTTGGCAAGCACGCCTTTGGATAGATACAGATTATCTTCAAATCCCACGCGTACGTTACCGCCCATAGGAATAGCCGCCATAGCGAGCGGGAACTGATATCTACCGATACCGGTTGCGGTCCAAGTTGAGCCTTCCGGTATGTTGCGTACCAACCAAGCAAGATTTTCACCGGTGGCAGGGGTACAGCCAAACACACCCAAAACGAAATTGAACTGCATTGGTGCGCCGGGGACCTGTCCCTTTTGTGCCAAGCGAAGAATGGTATCCAAATGCCCCATTTCAAAGCATTCGTATTCAGGTTTGATGTTGTTTTCCAACATACGTTTCCCGAATTCCCGCATCATAGGTATGGTGTTTTCAAAAACATCATCACCAAAGTTGCAAGTGCCGCAATCCAAAGTTGCCATTTCGGGGAATAAATCTGTAGGCTGCAAGCGTTCTTCTGCGCTCATCCCCACAGCACCACCCGTGGAGGGAATTACCAAAACATCGGGAATTTCCTTGTATATAGCATCCAATACCTCTTTGAAGCGTTTTTTGCTCTGAGTAGGGGTGCCATCATCTTCACGTACATGTACATGTATTACGGCAGCGCCTGCATCGTAAGCCGATTTCGCTTCGCGCACCATCTCTTTAACGGTGTAGGGGACAGCAGGATTCTGCTCCTTAGTCACTTCCGCGCCACATATAGCAGCCGTGATAATCAGTTTTTCCATTTACGTCGATCTCTTTTTACAATAAGTATAATGCGTTGTGGTATAACGCTCGTTTATGCGTTCTTACGCTGACACTTCTTAGGCACAACGCAAGTTCCGGTTGCCCGGCATACTACGATGGGTTCCGCCAGTACATCGGCAGCAGAAGCGCTTATATCCGTACGCGGAGCAATAACCTTACATGCTTCGAAGGTCATTTTACGAGAACTATTACCTACGTGTGTGATTTCGCCTACCGCTTCGATATAATCGCCCGAAAATACGGGAGCCAGAAATTCTACGGAATCATAGGCGCAGAAAAGACCTTCGTCTCCATCCTGAATAATGAGTAGCTCGGTAGCCACGTCACCAAACAACTGGAGCATACGTGCTCCATCTACCAAATTACCTCCGTAGTGCGCATCCGCTTGCGACATTCTTAAGCGGATCATTGATTTTGCATTTGCCATACTTATTTTACGATCCAAGTAACTAATATTGAGGGAACATGTACTGCTTCGGGAGCTATTTTACCCGCCGGAACTAAATGTTCTATTTCCACTGCCACTTTATCGGCTGCCATTGCCATCAAAGGCTGAAAGTTCTGAGCCGTTCCCTTGAAAACCAAGTTGCCCATTTCGTCTCCTTCTTGAGCCTGAAGGAAAGCGAAGTCTGCGTGCAGCGGTTTTTCCAAAAGATACTCCTTGCCGTCTACAGTAATCTTTTCTTTGCCTTTTTCCACATCCGTAGCTAAACCGGTGCGGGTAAGTACGCCGCCCAATCCGGCACCTGCTGCTCTAATGCGTTCCGCTAACGTGCCCTGTGGCGAAAATTCTACTTCCAACGTTCCTTCGTTCATCTGTTGACCCGTCAGCGGGTTGGTCCCGATGTGGGAAGCAATGAGCTTCTTGACCAGCTTCTTTTCGATCAGTCGGCCACAGCCTCTGTCCGGATAGGAGGTGTCGTTCGCTATCAGCGTAATATCTTTCACTCCGCTTTCGATAATGGCATCAATAATATGTGCCGGTGAGGCATTATTGAGGAAGCCTCCTACCATAATGGTCATCCCGTCAAAGAAGTGCTTCTTTAACTCGTCAACCGTGATACTCTTTTTCATGGATATATACCTTTTGTTCTTTTATGTCTCCTTCTCCTTTTTCAACCGCTTCGGGTATAAGCTATTTGCCGAATCGGTTACACAACAAAGCCGGACGCGTCTCTCAACATAAAGGGAATACGCCTTAGCTACTTGGCACTATCGTAAAAACGACTTTTGCACAAGCGTTGCAAAGATACTACAAACATCTCCGAAAAGCAATAGTTGCCCATCCCAACCACATAATAAACCTCGCAAAGAATTCCGGTCATTCCTCTGCAACAAAGCAAAACGAGCCGTTTTCCCTACTTATTGCGAAATCGGGAAAAATAGGTGAGGATTTCTTGTCTTTGCGGAATATCGAAGGAGACATAGTTAGGATAGCCTCGCAGGTTATCGCAAGACGAAGAGCAAGGAAAGCTTAAAAGGAAGGGACGGAGCGGGACGCCCTTAGGTTAGGGTTGGGAGCGATGCATAGGACAGCAGGAGCATCCGTGGCAGGAGTTTCGACGATTCTTACCGGATCGTTTGCCAAAAACGAAGATTAGCCTGCGGATAATCGCCAAGATCGTTATGCCCACAATAACGACAACAAGTATCATTTGTAGCTCAGTGTTCATTTGCTTCTATCCTAAACGCAACATGTTCTTACAGGTTGTTGCTCTAACTGCAACGCACTTTGGCCTCCATGTAGCTCAGTGTTCATTTGCTTCTATTCTAAACACAACTTGTTTTTACTCGATTTTTCTCCAACTGCAATGTGGCTTGGTACTTTTCGTAGCTCAGTGTTCATTTTTGCTTCTATTCTAAACGCAACATGTTCTTGCAGGTTGTTGCTCTAACTGCAACGCACTTTGGCCTCCATGTAGCTCAGTGTTCATTTCTTTCTATCCTAAACGCAACTTGTTATAAGCGATTTTTGCTCTATACGTAGCTTTGAGTTGATTTGTTTCTACCCTAATCCCAGCAGCAATCCACACTGGTAGACCACAAAGGCAACGATCCAGGCGAGCAGGCAAGTGTACACAATGGTAAGTAAGCCCCACTTTCGGCTACCGGATTCGCGCCCAATTGCTACAATAGTAGCGATGCAAGGGAAGTACAGCAACACGAAAAGCATAAAGGAAACCGCTACGAGCGGGGTAAAAGTAGGCTCACCCGTGGAATTGCGATCGTTCTTTAGCTTTTCCGATAGGCGATACTCAGCTTCGTCGCTATCTGCCTCTTGACCGGTATAAAGTACACCAAGAGTGCTCACCACCACTTCCTTAGCCGGCAAACCGCTCACAATGGCAATACTCATCTTCCAATCGAAGCCGAGAGGTTGCATTACCGGCTCGATAGCGCACCCTATTCTGCCCAAATAGGATTGGCGTTGCTGCTCATTACGGAAGGAGGCGCGCAGGTCATCCACCCGTGCATTTTTCTGTTCGGTGGAAAGCGTTTGGCTCGCTTCAACGCGGGCAATCTGCGCTTCCGCTTGTTGTTCGAGGTTGTGACGCGGAAAGTATCCCAAAGCCCAAATAATGATAGAGGCGCCGAGGATGATAGTACCCATCTTTTGCAGATATTCCTTCGACTTCTCCCACATATGAATAAGAAGCGATTTCCACGTGGGGACGCGGTACGGAGGTAGTTCCATCACGAAAGGAACATCTTCTTCCTTGAAGAGCGTTTTACGGAAAATCCGCGCCAAGAGTACCGCTAAAAGCACGCCTACTGCATACAAAGCGAAGAGCACCAGCCCGGCATGATGCGGAAAGAACGCACCCGCCAAGAGCAAATAGATAGGAAGCCGCGCACTGCAGCTCATCAGCGGCGTAACCAGCACAGTGATAAGGCGGCTCTGCGGGCTTTCGATGGTTCTACTTGCCATTACGGCGGGCACATTGCACCCAAAACCCATAATCAACGGAATAAAGCTTTTCCCGTGCAAGCCCATTCGGTGCATCAGCTTATCCATAATAAAGGAGGCGCGCGCCATATAGCCGGTATCCTCCATAAACGATATAAAGAGATAAAGGATAAGGATTTGCGGCAGAAATACAATAACGCCGCCCACACCGCCAATTACTCCATCCACCAGCAAATCACGGAGCGGACCGGCAGGCATCGCATTGGAAATAACACCACCCAGCCAAGCCACAAATTGCTCAATCCATGACTGCGGATAGGCACCAACCGTAAATGTGGCTTGAAACATTGCCACAATGAATATAATAAAGAGCGGGAATCCCCACCAGCGATGGATGAGCCAGTGATCGATACGATCCGTTTTGGTCCGTTTGCTCCGAACAGCGGGACGATATGTTTCCCGCAATGCACCTGAAATGAAGCCATATCGCGCATCGGTGATGGCTGTTTCCACATCACCTCCACCCAACAAATCGCGGCATTTTTCGCGTTCGTATTTAGCTTTCGAAAGGATAAACGCGCCCTTAGGTTCCTTTGAAACCATCCGCTCCACCTCTTTATCGCCCTCCAGCAGCTTAACCGCCACGTAGCGCGATGAAATGAACACGGGCAAACGAAGGTGTTGCTCAATGCTATCGCCCAACTCCTTTACGGAAGGCTCTATATTGGTTCCGTACGGAATACGTATATAGCGATCCTCGGAAGCGGGCTTTTGATGTAGTGCAATAGCTGCATCGAAAAGCTCGTCTATACCGCGACCGGTACGGCCTACCGTGGGGATAAGCGGCGTATCCAACAACATAGCAAGCGTTTGCTCGTCTAAGGTGGCGTTGCTTGCCTCCAGTTCGTCGTGCATATTGAGGGCAACCACCATACGCAGTCCCATTTCCTTAATCTGCATCGTAAGGTAGAGGTTGCGCTCCAGATTGCCACTATCGATAACATCTATAACGATATCGGGGCGGGTGGCTTCGTCCGTCAAATACTGACGGATGAAAAGTTCCTCCGGACTGTAGGGAGAAAGCGAATAGCTTCCGGGAAGATCCACAACCTCAATGGAGTATCCACCGTGGCGGAAGTGCCCTTTTTGAGCATCTACGGTAACGCCACTGTAGTTGCCTACACGTTCGTGCGCACCGCTTGCAGCATTGAATATGGATGTTTTACCACAATTGGGGTTTCCCACCAGCGCTACGCGCAGAAAAGGCCGTTTGCCTCCGTGCGCAGCAACCTCTGTTTGCTTCGGTGCTTTACTACAGGTGGTAGATTCGATGCGAACTGTCGGCTCATCGGAGGGAACTTCTTCCCTCACGTCAGGGAGCAATTCCACATCAATCAGCTCCGCCTCCTTGACTCGCATGGACACATTGTAGCCCATCACCCTAAAATAGAGAGGATCGCGCATAGGTGCTGCCTGCAAGAGGGTTACTTCCTTTCCACGGAGGAAGCCCATTTCGAGAATACGTTTACGAAATGCACCCTTTCCGCCTACAAACAAGATGCGGGCTGTCTGACCAGGTTGTAGTTCCGATAGTTTCATCGCTTGCAAAGATACAAAGCGTTTGCCGCTTTTATCCACGTATTGCCTCAATTGAGTATACCCAATAGTAGGTACTCAAGAGAGGTTATCCGTAAGGGTTACCCCGGTTGCGGCAAATGTATATACCTTCCGAGCAAAAGGTATATACGTATCGTTACATATGTATATACCTATGAACTGAAAGGTATATACATTTCTACATACTATTAGGTAGATACCTATTCAACTCTACCTAACCGAAACGCTCAAAAAAGCTATCTTTGCCACACGGAAAGGGAAGTTTCAGTAGCAACTCAGCTGTTGTTAGGGACTTTCCATAAGAAGTAAAACGAGATGAACACGTGTAACAAAAAACCCCCGGTTGTATCCTCGCCTGCTCGTTACTACACGAGCGAGACCCCTGTTAGCGACCTTATTTTGGAATGCTACGATATTCTGCTCGTAATGATGCGCTTCGGTATCCCCTTAGGTTTTGGCGATAATGCCACCATCGGCGATGTGAGCAATAAGAATAAGGTACATACGCCAACGCTACTGGCAACCATCAACGTAGTGGCTTACGATGCCGACTATAACGACATCATGCAACACGGCTCTGAGGAGCTGTCGGCTGTCGCCTTGATGGAATATTTGAAGCAAAGCCATCATTACTTTTTGTCGTATCGCTTGCCGTTGCTTCGGAAGGAACTAACGGCTGCCATCAAGGATGGACCGAAGGAAATTACCGTACTAATTATGCGCTTTTTCGATGAATATGTTGAAGAGGTGAAGAAGCATATGGGATACGAAAACAAAACGGTATTTCCTTACGTCGAAAGGATGCTTGAAGGAAGCCTCAATGCACATGACGAACACTATAATATAGGGGTTTACGGTCGCCGGCACGATAAGGTTGAGGCAAAAATCAGTGAGCTGAAGAATATCCTCATTAAGTACTATCCCGACGGCAAAGGATACGATTTTACTTTTGTGGTACATGAGTTGTTTGAAACGGAGCACGACCTTGCCACGCATAATGCCGTGGAAGACAATCTGTTCATACCGCTCATTTCCCTTTTGGAAGCCCAAAAAGGGGCTTAACCTGCTATCATGACACGAACTGTCACCAAAATAATGGTTGCCGACCCGATGCCCGTTGTGGCATTGGGATGCGAGGCAATGCTGCGCAGAGCCAACAAGTTCCGCACACAAGTACTGATCAATCCGGAAGCGGATGAGCTTTTGGAAATGATTGAGCTGCACCAACCGGATTTACTGCTTGTTAATCCGTTGATTTGCGGCACAAAATTGGAGGGTAAGCTTTTGCAAGTTGCCGGGAAAGTGCGTTTTGTGGCGCTACTCTACTTTGGGATGCAAAACTTGTTGCTTACGGGCTTCAGCGCATCCATACCGGTAAACTGCACTGAAGAGGCGCTCATTACTCTAATTGACAGACAATTAGATGTAACGCCCGATAAGAATCCCCAAACCTCTACCCTATCGCCGCGTGAGGAAAACGTAGTTACTTTGGTTGCAAAGGGATTCACCAACAAGGAAATAGCGGATAAATTATCCCTTTCCATCCACACAGTGGTCACACACCGAAGGAATATTGCCAAAAAGCTCCAAATCCACAGTCCGAGCGGCTTAACCATCTACGCTATTACTAATAATTTGGTCAGCATCGACGAAACCCGATAATCCTGATTCAAACGCTCTTTTCTGCCTTAAATTGGCAAAGCCGGCTCCATAAGCCCATCTCGGTGGTATGTTGAAAAGTCGTTGCCAAAATACTTGACTTTGGGGGTGCGAATGGTGTACCTTTGCACTGCTACGATAACGTATCGGTTTGTTTAACGAGTAGCGCACGCTCGTTGTCGTAACTGCTTATACTTCAGCAGGCAATCCCATTGTCGGAAGTATGATAAACTAACAATTAAACGTACCTTTTATATGGAGCCTTTTGTTCATTTACATGTGCATTCGCACTACTCAACCTTAGACGGACTTTGCACGATTGAGGAAATAATCGACAAAGCTCGGCAAGACGGCATGCGCGGCGTGGCTATTACCGACCACGGCGTTATGTACGGCATCAAATATTTCACGGATAAGGTAAACGATATCAATAAAGATCTAATCGGGCAAATAAGTGAATTGGAAGCGAAATTGGCTGAGAGTGATACAGCCGATGCCACTGAACTTCAGAATAAAATTGCCGAACTTAAAAAGCAACTCTTCATACCTATTATCGGCTGCGAGGTGTATTGCGCCCGACGCTCCCGCCTGCTGAAGGAAAAGGATGTACCCAATCCGTATGCACCTAATAAATCCATCGACAATTCCGGATGGCATCTCATTCTGCTTGCAAAGAACTACCGTGGATACGAAAACTTAGTGAAGATGGTTTCGCTCTCGTTTACCGAGGGAGAATACTACAAGCCACGTATCGATAAGGAGCTGTTGGAAAAGTATCACGAAGGGATTATTGTATCGAGTGCCTGCATTGCCGGAGAAGTTCCGCAGCATATTTTGGGGAATAGGCTCGATTTGGCGGAAGAGAGCGTCCGCTGGTTCAAAAACATCTTCGGAGATGATTACTATTTGGAAGTACAGCTGCATCAAACCACGCGTAAAGGATACAATCGGCACACCTATCAAAAGCAGCTACTCGTTAATAAGGGAATCTTTGAACTCGCCGCAAAATGCGGCGTAAAGGTTATCGCTACCAACGACGTACATTTTCTCAACCGCGACGATGCCGATGTACACAAACGCCTGCTCTGTGTAGGCTTGGGCAAAGAGCTTGCGGATATGGAGGTTACGGAGGATGAAGATAAGGGAATGAGCTATTCGGGCGAAGAGTGGTTTAAGACCCAAGAAGAGATGAACGAAATCTTCAAGGATCATCCCGAAGTACTTTCCAATACTATAGAGATATTAGAAAAGGTGGAGCTCTACTCCATCAATCACGATGCCTTAATGCCGGAATTTGCCATTCCGGAGCCGTTTAAAACGCCGTCCGAGTATCTAAAGCATCTAACCGATGTAGGAGCAGCCGAACGCTACGGCACACCACTGCCCGATGTGGTGCGCGAACGATTGGATTTCGAGCTGGAAACGATTAACCGAATGGGCTTCCCCACCTACTTCCTTGTGGTGTGGGATTTGATAAAAGCGGCTCGCAAGATGGGCGTTTCCATCGGTCCGGGGCGTGGATCGGCAGCCGGTAGTGCGGTAGCTTATACGTTGGACATTACGCGAATAGACCCAATTAAGTATGACCTTCTGTTTGAACGTTTCCTTAATCCGGATCGTACCTCTCTACCGGATATCGATATTGATATCGAGGATACCGGACGCGATAAGGTGCTGGAGTACGTAACGGAAAAGTACGGAAAGGAAAAAGTGGCGCATATTGTCACCTTCTCACAGCTGAAAGCAAAGAGTGCTATTCAGGATATGGGACGCATTGAGCAAATGCCGCAACGCGATCGGAACCGAATTTGTAAACTGATTCCGGATAAAATTCCCGGGGTAAAAGTGCTCACCTTAGATGCGCTTATAGAAAACATCCCCGAACTCAAGCAAATAGCGGAAAACGGCACCGATTTGGAAAAGCAGGTACTCTCCTATGCGGGACGCGTGGAAAACCGCGTTCGCGGCACCGGAGTACACGCCAGTGGCGTAATTATATCGGCAACTGAACTGAGCAAAGTGGTTCCTTTGGCAACCGCCAAGAAACAACGCTCTACCGATACCTCTGAAAAGGGTGATACCGAAAAGGTTGTGGTTACACAATATCCCGGGGACGTAATCGAATCCACCGGTTTGATTAAGATGGACTTCCTCGGTCTGCAGGGGCTTGCTATCATTAAGGAATCGCTTCGGTTGATTAAAGAAACAACGGGAAAAGATATTGATATTGACCATATTCCATTGGACGACCCCAAAACGTTCGATATCTTTTCCTCCGGTAATACGGTTGCTATCTTTCAGTTCGAATCTCCCGGTATGCAGAAGCATCTAATGGCGCTTAAGCCCTCTCGGTTTGAGGACATTATCGCTATGAACGCCTTATACCGACCGGGACCAATGGACAGCATACCGGATTATATCAACCGCCGGCACGGGAAAGCGCAAATTGAATATAACCTGCCCGAAGAAGAGGAGGTTTTGAAAGAAACCTACGGTATTACCGTTTATCAGGAGCAGGTGATGCGCCTTTCGCGCTCTATTGCCGGATTCACGCGTGGCGAAAGTGATAAACTGCGCAAGGGTATGGCCAAGAAAAAGGAGAAAATCCTGGCAGCTTTGGAAACTAAGTTTATGAAAGGCGGTGAGGAAAGGGGTCATTCGGCGGAAACACTAACGCAAATATGGCAAGGATGGAAAAGTTTTGCCCAATACGCCTTTAATAAGAGCCACTCCGCCTGCTACGCTTATGTAGCCTATCAGGAGGCGTACCTCAAAGCGCATTACCCCGCTGAATATATGGCAGGCAACCTTAGCTGTATGCTTCGTAAGGCAGACGAAGTATCAAAGCTGATGAAGGAATGCGGTGCGATGGGGATTAACGTTCTGTCGCCCAGTGTGAATGAATCGCACAATACCTTTAGCGTAACAAAGGATGGGGATATACGTTTCGGCATAGGCGCAATTAAGGGGGTGAGCTCGTCGGCAGTATCCGAAATCATTGAGGAGCGTGTGGCAAATGGTCCGTTTGAAGATGTATATGCGTTCTTTAAAAGGGTACCTATCCGCTCGTTGAACCGAAAGACCATTGAGTGCTTTGTCAAAAGTGGTGCATTTGATTGTTTCGGTATAGCCCGTGAGGATTATTTTGCCATTATGCCGAATTCTACTGAGACAGACTTCATAGCGGCACTGCTCGCCTATGGGAAAAGCTGTCAGCTGGAAGAAAAAGATAGCAGCGTATCGCTCTTTGGCGATGCCCATCCAATGGAAGTAGCCAAGCCACAACCGGCTAAGGGAACTAAGTCCAACCGTTTGGAACAATTATTGGAAGAAAGCAATTTGATTGGGGTCTTTTTGAGCGGAAATCCTCTGGATCCGTATGAATTTATCATCAAGCATTATTGCTCTCACACTACTGAGGATTTGAAATCCCTATCCGAACTTGAGGGAACAAACGTCTGTTTAGCAGGCTATCTATCCGATGTTTCCTCCGGAACATGGCAAAGTGCCAACGGAAATAAGAGCAACGAGTTTACCGATCTTGTGATCAACGACTACGCCGGCAGCTATAAACTTCGCGTTTGGGGGGAAGATACCTTCAAATACAGCGGTTATTTCAAGGAAAATGAATTCCTTTTGCTCAACTTGAGTGTAACCCGTCCCAAATACGATAAGGACAAAAAGGGGGATAAGTTCTTTGTAAATGTAACCGATGTACGCGCACTTTCGAGCATTGCGGATAGTCTTATCAACGAAGTAACCCTTCGTTTTAATCCGGCTATTGTAGATGAAGATTTTGCTGTGGACCTGCATACGGAAGCAACAAAACACAAAGGGCAATGCGCACTTATATTCAATATGTATAACCCTAAGCTTCATTACTCGCTAAACTTAGCACCCGAAAAGATTCGGATACAGCCCGGATCGTGGCTCTGCCGTATTATTGAAAAGTACGAGCTACAGTGCCAAGTCAAATAGATTCGTTACTTTTGTAGCGATATAGATACCCCTTTCAAAGGGCATAGAACGGAGAAAAAACAAACAGAATAACCAATTACTACAGATACACTATGGCATTGGAAATTACGGATGCTTCGTACGAAGCAATAATGGCAGAAGGTCTGCCTGTTATCATCGACTTTTGGGCAACTTGGTGTGGCCCTTGTCAAATGGTTGGTCCTATGATAAACGAGTTAGCGGATGAATACGCCGGAAGGATTATTGTGGGCAAAATTGATGTAGATGCTAACAGTGAAATTCCTTCCCAATACGGAGTTCGAAACATTCCTACCATTCTTTTCTTTAATAAGAACGGAGAAGTAGTGAAAAAGCTGGTAGGCGTACAAACGAAGGCAGTACTGAGAGAAGAAGCTGAAAAGCTTCTCTAATAGCAAAACGGTAGTATATCGTAAACGTGCAAAGCACTCTTTTCCGTTGGAACGGGCTCTTTAGGGTAAAGTTCAACGGAGGTGCTTTCTGTTTTGACCGGTTTTAAGGAAAACAATATTACACAAGTAGGAGGAAAATAAATGGAACTAATGAAGCAAATCATAGCACGTGCCAAAGAAGATAAGCAACGCATCGTGCTACCTGAAGGTACAGAGCCGCGAACACTCACCGCTGCCGATAAATTAATCAAGGATGGTGTAGCCTGCCCCATACTGTTAGGGAACAAAACGGAAATCCTGTCCTTGGCAAAAGAGCTTGGTTTGGCAAACATTGAAAAGGCTGAAATCATCAATCCGGCAGAAAGCGACAAACGCGCAAGCTATGTAGATTTGTTGGTCGAACTACGCAAGAGTAAAGGTCTTACCCGTGAAGAAGCCGAAGAGTTAGTAAACAATCCGCTTTACTACGGCTGTTTGATGGTGAAAGCTCACGATGCCGATGGCTTTGTGGCCGGAGCAATTAATTACACAAAGGATGTGCTTCGTCCGGCTCTTCAGATTATTAAAACAAAACCGGGTATTAAATGTGTTAGTGGTGCTTTCCTACTCTTCACAAAGAGCCAGTACGGTGACAACGGATTTGTACTCGTTGCCGATGTAGCGGTTACCCCTCGCCCCAGTGCACAGGAAATGGCTGAAATAGCCATATGCTCCGCTGAAACGGCTCGCGACGTATGTGGCATCGATCCGCGCGTTGCCTTGCTCAGCTACTCCACAATGGGAAGCGGTAAAGGCGATGATGTAGATAAAGTGGTTGAAGCCACCCGCATTGCCAAGGAAATGGCTCCCGATTTAGCTATTGATGGTGAGTTGCAGGCAGACGCTGCTTTGGTTGAAAAGGTAGGTAAGCTGAAAGCGCCCAACAGTAAAGTGGCAGGACGCGCCAACGTGCTGATTTTCCCCTCTTTGGAAGTGGGCAATGTGGCATACAAAATGGTGGAACGCCTCGGTGGTGCTACCACTATCGGACCGGTTTTCCAAGGAATGGCTGCTCCGGTTAACGATTTGAGCCGCGGATGTGCTGCGGAAGATATCTATAATCTTATCGCTATGACGGCCAATCAGGCTATCTCGCTCAAAAAGACTCAAAGCAAATAGGAACTACCCATTGAAACAAACCACAACAAATATGAAGATTTTAGTGCTTAACTGCGGAAGCAGTTCGGTAAAATATAAGCTGATTGATATGCCCCAAGGTACGGTAGTTGCTCAAGGGCAAGTCGAAAAGTTAGGGCTTGAAGGCAGTTTTCTTAAGGTAAAGCTACCTAACGGAGAAAAGGTTATCCTTGAGAAGCCGCTTAAAGAGCACACAGCCGCTATTGATTTCATCCTGCAAACGCTTTTGGGTAAAGAGTACGGTTGCCTTGAAAGCTTGGACGAAATTAGTGCCGTTGGACATCGGTTGGTACACGGTGGAGATCGGTACAACAAGAGCGTTCTGATTACTGATAAAGTAATTAGCGACGTAATCGAATTCACGAACCTCGCCCCACTACACAACCCGGCTACGCTCAGTGGCGTTCGTGCCGTTACGGAATTACTACCCAAGGCTCCTCAGGTAGGTGTATTCGATACCGCTTTTCAGCAAACCATGCCGGAGTATGTCTATCGCTATGCACTTCCCTACGACTATTGCGCCAAATACGGCATCCGCAAATATGGCTTCCACGGCACCAGCCACCGCTATGTAAGCCGTCGTGCCTGCGAAATAACCGGATTGGATTACAATAAATCCAAAATAGTTACCGCACACATCGGCAACGGAGCTTCAATGAATGCCATTCTGAACGGCAAAGTGCTGGATACCTCCCTCGGGATGACCACAATGGAAGGATTGATGATGGGCACACGAAGCGGCTGTTTAGATGCCGGTGCTCTTATTCATCTGGGGAAGGAAGCCGGACTGAGCTACGATGAGCTTTCCGAAGTGATCAACAAAAAGAGCGGTGTGCTCGGAGTAAGCGGAGTTTCCTCCGATATGCGCGAGATAGAAGAAGCTATCAGCCAAGGAAATGAACGCGCCAAGCTCGCGCTAAAGATGTACGACTATCAGATTCGTAAATTCTTGGGTGCTTTTGCCGCTGCAATGGGCGGGCTTGATCTGCTTGTCTTCACCGGGGGTGTAGGCGAAAATCAGACCATAACACGCGAAACCGTATGTGATCATATGGAATTTATGGGCATCGAAATCGATAAGAAACATAATGCTGCCGTACACGGAGAGGAAGCTGTAATCAGCACTCCCCAAAGCCGCGTAAAGGTTTTGGTTGTTCCTACCGACGAAGAGCTGATGATTGCCACCGATACGTACGAAATCGTACGCTAATAGACACTATTTTTAGGGTACTCTCTACCGCTTTGACCACTTATTGGTTGCTTGGGGTAGGAGTACCCTATTCTTTTTCTCAAATGACCTCATCCACGATGATTTTGCACCGATCCTTATCACTTGCCGTGCATTACGAAACGTTCCTTTATCATCGTCCCTTATCCGGATGCCAACGATTGGTTGTACAACGAATATACAACCAAAGGCATCCTAATTCAATAATTCCTTTCTTTCCTTAGCAAATAGAATGCACAACGCACTATGGGTTTTTGTAGGTGGTGGCACCGGTGCTTTACTGCGCTACGGGGTATCTGTTTTGGTCAATTGGGTAGGCTGGCACAACACCATTTCCACTCTTTTGGTTAATATACTCGGATCCTTTCTTTTGGGGTGGATATCAGTGAGTTGCACCGGATCTATTCGAACAAACGACACCTTTCGGCTCTTACTCGCCGTGGGACTATGCGGCGGATTCACTACATTCGGCACTTTCAGTTCCGACATCGTTAACTTACTCCGGAACGGAGCCTGGGCTCAAGCACTCGCCTACGCTTTTTGCTCTGTCCTATTGAGCGTTGCCGCCTTCGGCTGCGCTTTTCTTCTCCAATCCCCATCACGTGCGTGACCTCCTACACGCATTTCTGAATCAGAAACGATCAAGCGTTTCCCCGAATAGATGTATTAGATTCATATTGATTTCGCGTGGCTCTTGCTAACGCGAACGGATGCTTTTCCGCGACATTTATTCTATTTTCTTTCAGCCGAATACCCCTCTCTCCTCAAAGGTATATACCTCTCCATCAAAAGGTATATACCTTTCATTCAATATGTATATACCTTTCGCTCAATAGGTATATACCTTTCGAGGAATATGAATATCAGAAGCACACAGTAATAAAGAAGAAACGTAATCTCTTAGCTACTCTTCATTTGTCGGAGCCCCTCTTGCGCATATTAGTAGCATATGTCACCAAGCATAACAAGCTTGAGATCGAGCGAAATTACTCCCCAAATTCCGCTCTTAAAGAGGTAATACACTTCTCTAAACTTGTAATTTGAGCGCAACAGCAGCGATCTATTCTGATTTGAGCAGAATAAAACGGATATTTATGAAGCTACCAAAGAGCTACTTTTGCACCTCCGTCAAGGTCGAGCGTTGCGGAGGAAATTCCCAAAGCTCGGAACACGCGGCTCAGCGTAGAGAGGGTTGGTGAGCTTTTCCCACTCTCTATTTTGCAAATTTGCGCCCGCTTAACCCCAATCCGTTCGCCTAATTCCTCTTGCGTGAGATTCTGTTCAACGCGAGCCTTACGAATTGCTTCGCCAACCATGTACGCCTGTACATCCTCTTTCAGCTGCGCCTCCATTGCTTCGCGCTTTGGAGTTCCCTCTTTACCCCATACGTTATCAATCAACTCATCCGCTGATGTAACCTTCATCTTTAACATGGTCTTATCGTTCCTCCCTAAAGTAATCTTGTCTCATACGCTCCGCTCTTTGAATTTCCTTTTGAGGCGTTTTGGTTGTTTTCTTTTTTATTCCGTGAGTGGCTACAACCAATGCCTCTTTAGTAGTATCCCAAAAAGCAAACAATCGGTAGCATATACCATTAAATAACGTCCGAAGCTCCCAAATCTCCGATCCTTCCAATTTCTTGAAAAGATCTTTATCCATAATACCACTTTGCAATTTACGCAGATTGTAGGTTATTTTCTCCTGCGCCTTTGCAGGTTGCAAAAGGATAAATTCTTTCGCCTCTTCGCTGAGCAGTATCTTGATGATTCTTTCTCTCATCACACCACACTATTACTACCACAAAGATAGGAATTTGTTTCCAAATAGGTAAACAAACAAATTATTCCTATTATCGGACTTATTCTCTGATATGGATGAAAGCGACAAATACTATCTTTCATCAACAAATGGGATATTTTTTCATTAGCAATACATTTGGTCAGAAAAATATTATTGGCTACCTTTGCCACAAGGGTCGTGAGGGAGCGAACGAATAGAGCGTTCCGGACTACGAGCACCTGTGTGGATGGATTTGTGATGCTTGCAACCACAGAAAAAACTGCTAAAACTTCACGTCAACGGAGGTTACGTTGGCTGTTTCAACAGTTCCATTTAGTTGTTTGCGTTATACCTACCCCACAGCATGTAGGGTTCCCGGGAGGTTCTTCACCGTCCTATTCCTTCGGCTCATTAATGAAAAGTAGAGGAAAGTAGACAAGGAGGAAAACAAATATGAGTTATTTCTTTACATCCGAATCCGTTTCGGAGGGACATCCCGACAAAGTGTGTGATCAAATAGCCGATACGTTATTGGATCATTATTTGGCTGCAGACAGCGATTCCAAGGTGGCAATTGAAGCATTGGTCACTCGCGGATTGCTCGTTTTGGGCGGAGAAGTGCGCTCTACGGCACATGTTGATTACGATCAAGTGGCTCGCGACGTAATCAGAGAAATAGGATACACACACAGCGAATACGGCTTCGCTGCGGATAGTTGCGGTATTTTGAGCGCTATTCACGACCAAAGCCCCGATATAAACCGTGGCGTTGTGCGCACAAAACCGGAAGAACAGGGAGCCGGAGACCAAGGCATGATGTTCGGGTACGCTACTAACGAAACGCCGGATTATATGCCTTTGACGGTTGATTTGAGCAATGAAATCCTAAAGCAACTTGCCAAAGCGCGCAAAGAGGGCGTAATTCCCTATTTACGTCCGGATGCGAAAAGCCAAGTTACCGTAGAATATGACGATCATCACCATCCCATACGGGTGGATACTATAGTAGTTTCAACGCAACACGACAATTTTATTGAGCCGAAAGATGCTTCGCGCAAGGCAGAAGAAGCTGCGGACGAAGCAATGCTGGAACAAATTCGTAAGGATATAGCGGAACAAATTCTGCCACAAGTAATTTCGTCCTACGGCACTGCTTATAAGCATTTGTTCGAAAAGGGCTTCAAGCTACTTGTAAACCCCACGGGAAAATTCGTGATCGGAGGGCCCTACGGCGATACGGGGGTAACCGGACGCAAGATTATCGTGGATACATACGGCGGACGCTCGGGGCACGGGGGCGGCGCCTTTTCCGGAAAAGATCCTTCTAAAGTGGATCGTTCGGGCGCTTATGTAGCACGCCATTTGGCGAAAAACCTTGTTGCCGCCGGCATTGCGGATGAAGCATCTATACAAATAGCCTATGCTATTGGAGTTGCAGAACCTGTAAGCCTTTTTGTGAATACGTTTGGGACGAACAAAACGAAGTTGAGCGACGGCGAAATAGCACGAAAAATCGGTAAAATATTCGATCTTCGTCCGTATGCCATTGCGCAGCATCTCAAGCTTTGTGCGCCTATCTACCACGAAACCGCTGCTTACGGTCATTTTGGGCGTACTCCGCGCTTAGTAACGAAGCACTTCCGCTACAGCGATGGGCACAGCGTAGAGCGCGAAGTAGAGCTCTTTACATGGGAAAAATTAGACTTAGTTGAAACCATACAAAAGGAGCTTTTGGCGTAATCCGAATGGAAAGTTGTTACGGTGGTCGCTGCACTTTGCAAGGCCACCGTATTCTTGTCCTAACAGGATAAAGATTGATTTGAATGATTCTAATCTTTGCCCTTTGGGATAGTACACTGATGTTTCACGGAACAACGTTGGTATGCATGAGCCACTTGTAATTTTATTAACTGTTCAGAACCTTATGTTTCCACGGAATAAGCACTATGTTATAGACTGATATTCAACACAATAACAAGAATGCCCCGTGTTGTTGAAAACCCAAAGAAGCAAGTGTTTGAAAGAAACGTTCTTAACCGTACGGAAACAAAATCGGACGAAATGTCGGGGTTGCAATGCGTCCCTCTTTGCACTACCTTTGCAACGCAACAACTGAGAAGAGGCTGCTTAAGAATCGTAAGGTTCGGTAGTTTTTTACACGCCTCAGATCACATTGCAAAAGCGAAAAAGAATATTTAAGGAAGGACAGAACTATGGCATTTGACGAAGGCTCTGCAGCTATAAAGGGGCTGTTTAATAACGAAGGGGATATCAAGCTCTCGCACGAAGAAGTGTGGAGTGCGGCTCTACTTTTGTTCAAACAGCGCTTAGAGGAGCGTTCGTTCAATACTTGGTTTCGGCCGATTGTACCGGTAAGCTGCGTGGGCTCAACGCTCACCATACGGGTTCCGTCCAACTTTTTTATTGAGTACATCGAAAAGAATTACTCGTACCTTTTTGCAGAGGTACTAACACGTTTGTTGGGAAGCGGAGCTCGACTGAAATACATTGCTCCCATCGACAGCAGCACCCCGCTTGCCGGTGCCGGATCGATGACTACCCTATCCCGCTCTGATGCCGGAGGTAACTTAAATGTAGAGCTTGCCCCCACGCAAAACACTATCGGCTGGAAGCATAACCTAATTGAGAACTTCACTTTCGATACCTTTATCGAGAGCGATTCGAACAAGGTTTCGCGTACCTTAGCGTGTCACATCAGCGAAAAGCCGGGGATGAATACCTATAATCCTTTTTTTGTTTACGGGGCACCCGGGGTAGGCAAAACGCACCTTATCAATGCCATCGGATGGGAAATAGTGCGCAAGCGCCCTGAAATGAAAGTATTATACATTTCGAGTGACACTTTTTTGCAACAGTTCACCAGCGCCTCCTGCAACCGAAAGACGGACGACTTCACCCGTTTCTACCGGCAAGTTGACGTACTTTTGATAGACGATATTCAGGGATTGATCGGTAAGGAAAAAACACAAGTTGCCTTCTTTCAGATCTTTAATCACCTATTCCAGTTGGGCAAGCAGATCGTACTTTCGTGCGACAAACCACCCGTGGATCTACAAGGCCTGCACGAACGGTTGGCATCACGCATCTCCGGATCTTGTACCACGCAGATCGACCGTCCCGACGAGGAATTGAGGCGTAATGTGCTCCATCAAAAAATGGAGCAGGAATCGGTAAGGCTGAGCGAAGATGTGGTCAACTACATTGTTAAGAGCGTTACCGGCAACCTGCGCACTCTTGAAGGCACGATATCTACCCTTTTGGCGCACTCTGTGGCACGAGGGGTAAAGGAAATTGACCTGAAGTTTGCGCACGAAATTATCAGCCTAAATGTACGCATAGATGAACCCGAGCTTACGCTGGAACGCTTTATGGAACTTGTTTCCAAGCAATTGGGTATCACTCCAGAGGAGATGCGAAGCAAAAGCAGAAAGCAGGAGATAGTGATGGCACGGCAGATCGTAATGTATCTGACCCATAAATATACCGATGAACCGCTCACCGCTATCGGAGAAATGCTCGGTGGACGCACACATGCCACGGTTCTTCATTCCTGTAATGTGGTGGAAGATCAGGTAGAGAATAACCGTTTGATGAAATCAACTATCGAAGAGGTAGAAAAAGCGTGTATGCTATAAGCATATTTCCGCTTTCTCCTCCGAATTGACTACTTTTGCAACGACACATACCGCTATGCCGTTTGGGATGTATGTTCCTAAAGGCAATAGCATAAGGAGTACATAGATTATGGCACAACAAGAAGAACTCTTCAAGAAAATAGTATCACATTGCAAGGAATACGGCTTCGTATTCCCCTCTTCAGAGATATATGACGGATTGGCTGCCGTTTACGATTACGGACAATACGGCGTAGAGCTAAAGAATAACCTCAAGCAATATTGGTGGAAAAGTATGACCCTACTCCACGATAATATCGTAGGTTTGGACAGTGCCATCTTTATGCATCCCAAAATTTGGCAGGCTTCCGGGCACGTAGATGCTTTCAACGATCCGCTCATTGATAATAAAGACTCGAAAAAACGGTATCGTGCGGACGTACTTCTTGAAGAGTATATGGCTAAATTAGAAGACAAAGCCGACAAGGAAGTAGCCAAAGCACGCAAACGCTTTGGAGACGATTTTGATGAAAAGCTATATAGGGAAACTAACCCGAGAGTAAAAGGATATCTTGAGGAGCTTGAAAAGCTTCACCAAGACTACACAACAGCTCTGGAACAAAACGATCTGAAACGGCTCAGGGAGCTGATTATTGAAAAGAAGATTGTCTGCCCAATTTCGGGAACATGCAATTGGACTGATGTTCGTCAATTCAATTTGATGTTTTCAACCGAGATGGGTTCCACGTCAGAAGGGAGCATGCGCGTCTATTTGCGCCCGGAAACAGCGCAAGGTATCTTTGTAAACTTCCTGAACGTTCAGAAGACCGGACGCATGAAGTTGCCCTTTGGTATAGCACAAGTGGGGAAAGCGTTCCGCAACGAAATAGTGGCAAGGCAATTCATCTTCCGGATGCGTGAATTTGAACAGATGGAGATGCAGTTCTTTGTTACCCCCGGTGAGGAGCTAAAATGGTTTGAATACTGGAAAGCTTTGCGTATGAAATGGCATAAAGCGATTGGGCTTGGCGACGAGTGCTATCGCTACCACGACCACGAAAAACTTGCCCATTACGCCAACGCGGCTACCGATATTGAGTATAAAATGCCTTTCGGGTTTAAGGAAGTTGAAGGTATTCACAGCCGCACGAACTATGATTTATCGCGGCACGAAGAGTTCTCCGGTAAGAAGATGCGCTACTTTGACCCTCAAACTAACGAAAGCTATATACCTTATGTAGTGGAAACCTCAATCGGTGTAGACCGTCTATTCCTCAGCGTTATGTGTGGTGCTTACTGCGAAGAAACCACAGAAAACGGTGAAACTCGTGTAGTGCTGAAACTACATCCGGCGTTAGCTCCGGTTAAATTGGCTGTTCTTCCTTTAGTCCGGAAGGATGGGTTGGACGAAAAGGCTCGTAGCGTAGCGGAACAACTTCGTTTTAATTTTGCTTGTCAATACGACGAAAAGGACTCTATTGGGAAACGTTATCGCCGACAAGATGCCATCGGTACGCCCTACTGCATTACAATTGACCATCAAACTCTTGAAGATGACACAGTAACCATCCGTGACCGTGACACAATGGCACAAGAACGCATTCCCATTAGCAACCTTGTAAATGTAATCGGAGAACGGACGGATCTGACCAACCTACTGAAATCTATAGCAGAATGAAAGCATATTTATCCATAATAATTGCCGCTGTATGGTGCCTTTGCGGGCTCACCTCCTGCCAAGAACGGTATAATCCTACAGAAGAATGGCGTAGGGAAAACGAAAAGGCATTTGCCGATTTTGCCTCCAACTCCGACTTTAAAACCGTTACGGTTGACGGCTCTACGGCATTTGTATATATGCGTTACATAACGCATGGTAAAGGAACAACGAACCCTATCGAAACATCTCGTGTAGAACTGCACTATTCCTACGCCTATTTAGCGGGGAACAAAGCTCAAATTGATGGTAATTTCGATAGCGAAAAACCTGCTACCGTACCGCTCAATCGTGAAGGTGCGGATAATAATTGCGTGCTGGGCTTACGCATTGCATTGCAAAATATGGTTGTAGGGGATGAAACCGAAGTTATTATACCCTGGTATTTAGGGTATGGATCCAAGGCAACCAACTCGGTAAGAGCCTATTCCGCATTGCGGTATCACCTAAAGCTGGATAGCATTATCCCCGAATCCGCATTATAAATACTATATGAATCAACCAAACCTACCTCACATTTTAGTATCCAACGATGACGGCATTCACGCACCGGGCTTAGCGGCGCTGATTGAAGCGTTATCGCCTTTGGGCATTGTTACCGCAGTTGCTCCGGACGGACCGCGCAGTGGCGCCTCCTCATCAATTACATCACTCGTTCCACTTACCATAAAACAGGTGAATGAGGGACAAAATTTCTCGCTTTACAGTACTACCGGTACACCCGCGGACTGCATTAAGCTGGCTTTAAACGTACTGTTTAGCGAAAAACTACCCGATTTGGTGGTAACCGGTATCAATCACGGGCGCAACGATGGTGTTTGTGTCCTTTACAGCGGCACTATTGGGGCAGCTTTAGAAGCTACAATTGCCGGAATACCTGCACTAGCGGTTTCCGTCAATGATCATGGAGAAGACGCGAATATGCGCTTTGCTGCCGGCTACGCACATGCTATTGCGGAACAAATGTTGCACAGTCATACCCCGTTGCATACCATGCTCAGCCTGAATTTACCCAAGGAAGAACCGAAAGGACTAAAGGTATGCAAGCAAGCCGTGGGAAAATTTGTCAACGAATACTCCCAAAGTGAAAACGGACGCGGCAAAAAAGTGTATTGGATGGTGGGCCACCAGGTCAAAACGGTAGAGGACGAAGCAACGGATTTGGACTTTCTTCAAGACGGATTTGCCACGCTTACTCCCATACAAATTGACCTAACGAACCACGGATATCTGAACGAGTTAAGAAAAAACATGGAGCACATTGCCCCGCAATTCTAATCTAACAGATAGTTTGTAGATGCGCTATTTCTTAGTCGCCGGTGAGGCTTCCGGCGACTTACACGCCGGGGAGCTGATTAAATCACTACGCAAAGTGGATCCTGATGCCGTGTTTGCCTTTATGGGAGGTGCGGCTATGGAAAAGGCTGCAGCATGTAAACCAGTGCTGCACTATAGTGCGATTGCCTATATGGGCTTCCTCTCCGTACTGAAGCACTATGGCACTATACGGAAGGCAGCCCGACAAGTACAGCAACAGATGCTTCATTTTGCTCCGGACTGCCTTATAGTGGTGGATTCGTCCGGATTCAATTTACGCTATATACTTCCCTTTGCTACAAAGAAACTGCCCCAAACGAAACGTTTCTATTACATTGCGCCCAAAGTTTGGGCATGGCAATCGAAGCGAATTAGAAAGATCCGGAAGTATTGTCATCTGGTTCTTTCCATACTTCCATTTGAGGAAAATTACTTCCGATCCCGTTCGGTTCCCTGCTGTTACGTAGGAAATCCAACACGGGAGGAGCTGCTTCCCGAATATCTAAATAGCCGGGATCCGATAAGAGGAATGGATCACAAAGAACTGATTGCGCTTCTTCCCGGTAGCCGACGTCAGGAAATACGGAATAATCTACAGCAAATGGTTCGCGTGGCGAACAGTTTTCCCTCCTATCACTTTACTATTGCTGCAGCTCCCGGTATTGAGGATAACTTTTACTATCCCTTTTTGGAGAAAAATATTACAATTGTTCGTGATAGTACCTACTCTCTTTTAGCTAAGGCACGTGCCGCTTTGGTTACCTCGGGCACCGCAACGCTGGAAACAGCTCTAATCGGCACGCCTCAAGTAGTTGTGTATCGCTTAAACGGATTACGTATTGTAAACATCCTATTTCGGATTTTAATGCACATCCCATACTTTTCACTGGTAAACCTTATTGCCGGGCGTAAAGTGGTAGCCGAATTACTTGCCGCCGATGCATCCGTACAACGCATTACCTCCGAATTAGACAAACTGTTGCAGCCGTCCGCTGAACGTGCACTTATAGATGGTTATAACGAAGTTTATCGTGCACTCGGCACAAAACAAGCTTCCTCCGAAGCCGCTAAGTGTATCTTTTGTTACCGATTGCGCGGATGATATTTCAAAATCTGCTCTCGCAAGTGACTTCGATCAATATGTGTATAGATAGAAGTGGTAGATATATCGGCATGACCCAACATTAGTCTAATTGCCTCAAGGTGAGCGCCTCCCTCCAAAAGATGGGTAGCAAAACTATGCCGAAACGTATGCGGGCTGATACTCTTTTGTATATCCGCTTTCTCCGCAAGTGCTTTTACTATGGTAAAAACGGTTATTCGCGAGATAGCCTTACCTCTCTTTGACAAAAAGAGATATACCTCTTCCCCTTTTTTCGGTTCCACAGTGCGAGTGGCGAGGTATATTTCGATGGCACGTATTGCAGATTGACTCATAGGAACCAGCCGTTCTTTGCGCCCTTTGCCGTATACGCGCAGATAGCCATCATCGGGAAAAATATCGGAAAGCCGTAGAGAAGTGAGTTCGGAAACTCGTAACCCGCAACTGTATAGCAACTCGATCATAGCCGCATTGCGCGGTCCTTCCGGCGAATCCATATCTACAGCATCCAAAATAGCATCTATTTCCTCAACAGTAAGCACTTCCGGCAAATGAACCCCTATCTTTGGAGCTTCTAATAGCTCTGAAGGATCGCTTTCAATATAGCCTTCTACCAGTAGAAACCGAAAGAAACTTCGTACCCCGGAGATAATACGAGCCACGGAACGAGCCGATATACCCACATCGTACAAACGTGCTACAAACTTCTGAAGAACAGGATAATCCAACTGCTGCCACGTAAGATTTTCGTCTTCTGTATAGTCTATCAATTTGGTAGCATCAGTAAGATAGGCCTCAACGCTATTCCCGGTTAGGTTCAACTCTAATCGAAGATAGCGACGATACGCCTCCAACAGCAAAGAATTCTCTTCCGTCATTCTCTTACGAATATACTATCTTTGTCGCAAAGATACGCGAAAACAATGCCAATCAGCAACATTCTCATCATTAACGGGCCCAATTTAAAGCAAATAGGCACTCGGGAGCCCGAAATCTACGGATCCGTTTGCCTAACGGAATATCTTGAACAGCTTGCCGCCTCCGTACCCTTTTCGGTACAAATCCGCTATTCCAACTCGGAAGGGGAAATTATTGACTTTATCGAAGCGGCAACTTCGGTTGATGGCATTATTCTCAATCCAGGGGCTTACGCACACACCTCTATTGCCATAGCCGATGCTATACGCGCTACAAAGGTTCCCATTCTCGAAGTTCACCTCACTAACCTTTTTGCTCGTGAATCTTTTCGCCACCAATCACTAACGGCGCCCTACTGCAAAGGCGTTATTTGCGGATTTGGAGTAGAAAGTTACCGTGTTGCACTATATGCGTTACAGCAAATGCTAACGGACTAAAAGCCGCGTAGTTATCTCTATGAGTTTTCTTTCCGAGCCTGTATTGAGCTACATCGAACTGATGAGTGAGCCGGAACCGGAATATCTATACCAAATCCGGCGTGAAGCGCACTTACGTTTGGTACAGCCCCAAATGTTGGTTGGTGCCTACGAAGGGCGCCTTTTAACCCTAATTACCGCGTTAGCCAACCCATTGCGTGTATTGGAAATAGGCACTTATTGTGGCTACTCAGCTCTCTGTTTGGCAGAAGGACTACAAAAAAAGGAAGCTTTAGTGCACACTTTAGAACAAAATGATGAACTGGAAGAGCTGATTCAACACAATTTTTCCCGTTCTCCCTATAGCGAACAGATCAAACTGCACATAGGTAATGCGCTCGAACTGCTTCCTTCTCTACTACAAAAAGAGACTTTTGACCTCGTCTACTTAGATGCCGATAAACGTCAATACGTTGATTATTACCAACTTATCCTACCTTTTTTGCCATCCGGTGCGCTTATCATTGCCGATAATACCCTCTGGAGCGGCAAAATTCTCCAAAATCCGATGCCGCTTGATGCTCAAACTACCGGAATAGATGCTTTTAACCGTCTTGTAGCCGCTGATCCGCGCGTGCAGTGTTCCCTTCTTCCCGTTCGGGACGGAATAACGCTTATACGCATTAAATAGCCCTGTTTCAACCGAAAGTACTAACTTTGTTGCGAAAGAATAGGTAGTATTATAATGTCCTCAATTAATAAAGTCATCCTAATGGGATATGCCGGTAAGGATGCCGAAATACGCTATTACAACGATAAGCAGGCGTATACCCAATTTTCACTCGCTACGCACCGCACCTTTTATCGTCAGAAAGGCGGCACTCCCACCGAACAGACCGATTGGCACCGCATTGTTGTTTTTGGTGAGGCTGCCATAACCGCAAGCGAACGTGTTCATAAAGGAAGTCGTTTATTTATTGAAGGTAGGCTTTCCACCCGTCAATTCAAGGATAAAAACAATCTGCAAGTAACCATTACCGAGGTTGTGGCGGAACGAATTGAATACCTTGATCTGCCAGAACGCTCCGATGCGACCGGTGGCGATAATCGTCCTCACGATTAAACAGTAAGTGCCGTTTTGATGCTTTCGGGCAACATTCCCTTTTTACTCTCTGTAACCAACGGCTGGAATAACTTGTTCGCCGGAGTTACCGTAAATCCCTTTTCGTGGCAAACGGGCGTGGCTATTGCCGTTGTCCTGCTTCTTTTGTTGCTTTCGGGATATATGTCCTCTTCCGAATGTGCTTTTTTTTCCCTGAATCCGCAGGATATAGATGCCATTCGCAATAGTAATTCCAAAACAGACCGCACTCTACTGGCACTTTTGGAGCACTCCGAACAGCTCCTGGCTACCATACTGATCGGCAACAACACGGTAAATATTGCCATTGTGCTCCTAAGCAATTACGCACTTAATCAGCTTGTAGACTTTGGTGACTCCACCACGCTTAGCTTTGTGGTACAAACAATCGGATTAACGCTCCTATTGCTCCTTTTCGGGGAGATTATCCCTAAGGTGTATGCCACTCGAAGGCCGCTCGCCTTTAGCCGCTTCTCGGCACAGATTATGAAGCCCTTTTTCCACGCTCTGAGCCAACTTTCCCTCGCTCTTGTTAAGCTTGGCAAACGCTTCGAAAGGGACAAAGGCAAAAACAGATATGATATTTCCGTTGACGACCTCTCAAAGGCTGTAGAACTAACGGTAGAGAGCGGTACCGATCAGAGCGGCATTATGGAGGAAATTGTCAAGTTTTACGACAAAAAAGTGGAGGATATTATGATTCCGCGCATTGATATGTCCACCATTGACTATGCTTGGGGTTTCCGCGCTGTACTGGACTTTATTGTCGATGCGGGCTATTCGCGCATCCCCGTTTTCCGCTCATCTCAGGACAATATCAGCGGAATCCTGTACATTAAAGATTGCATTCCCTACATACAGGAAGTCGATTCATTTCAGTGGCAGTCGCTTATTCGTCCAGCATACTTTGTTCCCGAAAACAAAAAGATAGACGATCTCCTTGAAGAACTTCGCGCCAAACGTATCCATATTGCTATTGTGGTAGACGAATACGGAGGCACTTCCGGACTCGTTACCATGGAAGATATTCTTGAAGAGATTGTTGGCGATATTGCGGATGAATATGACGAAGAGGAACTTCCCTATACACGTTTGGCCGAAAACGTCTATCTGTTTGATGCCAAAACGCCGGTCAACGACTTCTGCCGCATGCTCAATTTGGATCCGGAGCTTTTTGCCGATTTGACTCGCGAAGCCGATATGTTGAGCGGTTTATTCCTTGAAATTCGGCAGGAAATGCCCCGCCGTGGCGACCGCGTTACCTACAAAGGATTCACCTTTGAGATCACTGCGCTTGAGAAGTACCGCATTCTGCAGCTCAAAGTTACCCTGCCGCCTTCGGAATCTGCCACTCCTTCCGCCTGACAGCTATGCTGCTGCCCTATCCTTCCTTACCGGTTGTAGCTTCAATAGAGCCAATTGTTGCTGTGCAAGACGACACTTTGCACTATGAAAGAGGGCACCTTGCCGCAACACGACTACTCCAACTGCTCCTTCGCTACCCAATTCAAGTAGCGCACACGGCGTTAGGCAAGCCTTTTCTGCCCCAAGAGCCCTTTGCGCTCTCCATTGCACACAGCACGCACTATATAGCAGTTTGGCTCGCGCCACCATCCTTTTCCGTGGGAATTGATATCGAAGAACCGCGCGAACAGCTCCTTTCCGTGGCTCCGCGAATAATGAACAGAGACGAACTGACCCATTTCCATTCGCTGAACAACCATAGCGACGCCCTCAACTATGCGCTTGAAGTGTGGTGTGCCAAGGAAGCTGCTTACAAAGCTCTCCCCTGTCCTTCGGCATCATTTCGCAACGATTACGGCTTTCACAATAGTGCAGTGCACTATTCTCCGGAGAACATCTGCCTGCCTGTAAGCTTCTTTCACCACCCTAACTACCTTCTTGCTTCAGTAGCGTTATGCAGCTGTCCCTCAATGCCACTTAGCAAAGCGCACACATCTGCTACTGATGGCACCACTTACCCCACCCCGCACGAGTAAGAGGGTACCGCGCTGTAGGACAGAAATAGACTCCTTTTCAAGCAAAAGCCATATTCCCCAATTTCATACGATCTACCCCCCTTCCACAAAAGGTATATACATCTCAGGCGAAAGGTATATACATCTCAAGCAATAGGTATATACCTTACAACGGATAGGTATATACCTATTTAGAAGAGGATAAGAGCAACCCGATCGGAAGTTAAGGATAAGTTCGGGAAAGACGCACCACCGCTCCGCGTAAATGAGCTTTAAAAGGCGGAGCCGTTTTGGTAATTTCTATATCAGCCTCTTTCACTTTGGGGAACGCCTCCCCTATTCTGCGAAGCACGCGACCGGCAAAATGCTCCAATAGCTTTGAAGGAATGGCATTTTCCTCCTCTATAATTCTGTAAAGGGCAGCATAATCGATGGTATCCGCAACGTTATCACTGGCGGCTGCAGCAGAGAGATCAAGCCGCACCTCCAAAGAAACGAGGAACCAATTACCCACCTTTTGCTCCTGCGGAAGTACGCCGTGGTACCCCCGGAGCCTTACTTCATCTAAACGAACGGCATCCATTGGTAATTTATAAATAGGGTGCGCCGTATGAAACACTCAACCGGCGCACCCATAACGCTACTTCAAATCTGCGAGAGCATATTGCCTCTTATTCTTCCGCTGCAAACATCGGATCCCATGGGGGCAACAGAATGGGCTTCATACCGGTAAGGGCACGCGCTTCGGGAGTGAGGAATCGCTTTTCAAGTACGATTCTAAAGGTATATTCATCAAACCATTCGTCCGTCATAATTAGGTGTCCTTTGTACCCGGCATCGGCACCCCAACTGTTTTCCACCATCCATTTGGTCGGTTTCCCTTGTTCGTTCAGCTTCACAGCCACAAGAGTCATGGCGTGAGTGGAGGCACTGGCACCGGTAAGAATCCGTTCGCGCTTGTCCATATTAAGGTTAATGCCCGCCAACGAGGAGTAATCAAAATTATCGAGCGAAAGGATGCCTGTTTTGCGATCAAGCTGCTTGCCCACGTCGCACGAGTAATAGATCATGCAACTATCTTTTAGCGAAGCAATTGCCATAGCCTTAAGTTCGTCCATAGGAAGATTCAAATAGGTCCAATCCGCACCATCGTAAAGATGACGGTCGTAGCGGATTTGGTACAGTTTATGAAACTCCTTCGACGGATCGTTCATAATCATCACGTATTCCTTACGTAACTCCCTGCCGATCAGTTCGTTATAAAAACTCTGCGGTGTGTAATTTTTAGAGGAAATCACCTTTCCGTCAGCACTTTTCAGCGTATATTGGAAGGAAAGAGGTGGCTCCCCGAGGTTAATAACAAGAAGTTTGTAAACCGCTTTGAGCAACTCTTTTTTGTCAGCGAGTAGTTTTTGTTCGGAAGCGCCCTTACCGGCTGCTTCGCGAATGCGGATGCCGCCTTGCCGCAATATTGTAGCGAGGAGCGAGGAGAGTTGGGCAGTTCGGTTGGAAGCAACGGTCTCGGGCATCACTTCAGCCGGAACAACGCCATATTTCATCAAATTATCGGATACGCCGGTAAACTGCCCTCCGTCCTGTATAGGATGTTTGAACAACCAATCAACCGTCTGATCGCTCATCGGAAGGCTACGTGTATCAATAACGGCTTGGAGGAACAAATTGGATTTCTCTAACTGATCGTAGAAAAAAGAATAGCACTGTGAGAAGAAAAACGGCGTTGCGAGGTTATGCTTGGCTACAGCTTCGGCACGAAGAATATTGAGCCCTGTGAAGAGCCAACAGCGTCCGGATTGCTTTTGATCGGTAATACCGGTTTGTGGCACACGATAAGTGAATACATCATCAGGCTGTTGGGAACGAACGGCATTATTGAACGACATTCCGTTAGCGATAACTATATTCTGCAAAGCACGCTCGGGTGCATCGAGGTTAGCGGAGCTACGCAGCTCGCGAAGCAATGCTTCATCGATACCGCCACGTGCATTTTGCTGCGCAAATAGCACTGATACAGAGCAAACACAGCAAAGAATTACGGAAAAAATAAAGGATACTTTTTTCATAACTATCTATATTGTTTTAGTTTATTACGGCAATTTTGAGGTAATGAGCCAACTTAGTTGCTGGATCATATAGAGCTACAAGGTACACGCCGGAGGGAAGACGCTCGCCATCACTGCCTCGCGCATTAAATTGGTAGGAAGCACCGGAGGAAACGGCATTCCAAACAAGCGAACCGGATGCATCGGTAAATTTGATTTCCATACCCGCCGTGAGCCCCGTGATGGTGATTAAATCAGGATCCTCAGGTCGAAGTGGGTTGGGATAAGCATGTATTTGTGCACGTTGCTCTTTAGCAAAAGGATGACTGCCCGTTTGATACGCAATAAGCCCGGCATCGGTACCGATATAAAGCAGACCGCTTTCGTTATCCAACTCAATCGTATTGACACTATTTGAAGGAAGGGGGCTGTTGGCGGCAGTAAAATGTTGGTAAATCTCGGATGCATCTTCGTTCAGGAAATAGAGCCCATCTCCATCGGTAGCCACCCACTTGCAGTTATTTTGGTCTACAGATATATCTACAACCGGTAGATTGTCAAGCATATAAAATAAGTTCGGTTCTTTTCCTCCCACCGGACGGGTTGCCACGGGAACAGCCTTATTTTTACCGGTTTGATAACCGCTTACCACCAAAGGACCCTTATTGGAACCGATCCAAAGCGCATTATTTTGATCTAAAGTGATACAGAAGTATCGGGTAGCTTCAATCACCTTTCCACTACGATCAGTAAACTGACTGATGTAATCGGTATAGTCGTCTGAGGGATCGTCAAGCGTTTCCTGCTCATTATAAACCAATATTCCCTGAGAAGCATCAATACCGCCCCCACGCCTATATATCGGCATCCACTTGCTTCCACCTGGCAAAACGACAGTAGGAGCAAAGCTATTCACGCCTGCAACGTTCCTCTGCTCAAAAAGATGCCATTTTTTAGCCGCATCATAGCAAACAATATTGCGTTGTACACCGCCTTGCATCATCCACAAGTTACCTTTTTTGTCGAACGCCAAACTACCTACCCTCACATAACGATTAGGCTCGTTGGAATAAGCTAATGCCGATTGCAACGGACTGTTGCCGGAATGGTACAGAGCCTCGAATTTGTAGTTACGAAACTCATATAGCCCTTCGCCCCAAGAACCGGCAAAAATGTGTAACGGATCGGCAGGATCGGGGGCTACTGAAACCAAATCGTAGAAATTATTACGTATTTCCTCCGGTAAATCGCGGTAGGTAATGGAATGCCACGAGCCGTTCGGCTCACGAATCTTTATGCTCCCCGGTGTCCAATAACGATTGATTCCGCGCCCACCTCCAACCGCGTAGTAGTATCCGTTTTTCAGTGTGGCAAAAAAGAAGTGATTATCGGAAGGACCTTGCCACTCGGGAACAACAGAAACCACCTTTAAGGGATCGGATTGGAGATTCATTTGACAGATTGCAACATCATGAACACCATAAAGAATATCCTTTTTGTTGTTCATCGATACATTCCCAATAGTACTTTCGCCTATTGAGAAGCGCCGGCTCTCTCCTTCGTCCGAGTAAAGGACTACCTCGTTTTGCTTCAAAAGGAATAGACCTTTTGGTGTTTGCACCGCCTTATTAACGTGCCATTCAAACGGACGAAGCGCATTTTGTGCTAAATCAACTTCCGCAAGAACAGCATCTTTTCCAAGCAAAATGAGCTTATCTCCAATGGAATAGATCGCGTTCAAGTTCTGCGCTATCGGATCATTCGGCAAAGTTTGTTGGTGCCAGGAATCGGGATCTTGCAAGTTATCTGTAAGAGAAGCACATAGCAATTTGCCGTCCTTGGTAAGCGCGTAAAGCGAATTGTGTGCAACGGCGATGCTTTTTAGAGGCGTCATTAGCAGATATGTGGCTACAATGGAGGCTTTTTCGGGGTTTATTTCCAGTATTCCAAAGTGCGTGGCGAGAAAAACGCGCCCGGCGGCAAAAAGCATCTGTGCAAGGGCTTTATCCGATAAGGATAAGTTTTCGTACACGGCGGATATGTTTTTCACCCTTCCTTCAGCATCAATGATATCGATATTACCCGAATTATAATACAAAATGAGAGCAGAAGAAGCTGAATCAAAGCCAATTTGCACGATATCCGTATCGGATAATCCGTTCCATTTGCCTATCGGAGTAACCCGTTGCAGAGAGTCAGTTTGTAACAAAAAGAGTCCCCCCTCTGACAATATGTACACTCCTTGTGGCGTATCCTGTACGTCAGAAATATCACCAAGAGCAGGCATAGGAAGCCAAAGATCGCTTTGTGCCGAGAGCAAAGTGGTCATTCCGCAAAGGAAAGCAAGCGAGAGAAGGAACTTTTTCATTAGTGAAGAAATTGTTTGAATTGCTCCAAAGCACGAGCTCGATGGCTTATTGTGTTTTTTTCGTTATCGGTCATTTGGGCAAAAGTTCGGTCAAAACCATCAGGAACGAATAGTGAATCGTAGCCAAAACCGTGCGTTCCCCGCTCAATAGGTATAATCCGTCCCTCCACTTTTCCCTCAAAAAGATGTTCCACACCATCGGCATCTATATACGCAATTACGGTACGAAAGCAGGCAATATGGGGCTGGGGGAAGGAGATTAGTTCGTGTAACAATTTGAGGCGGTTTGCTTCGTCGTTATGATTTTCTCCGGCATATCGAGCGGAATGCACGCCCGGAGCGCCATTTAACTGTGCCACTTCCAAACCGGTATCATCAGCAAAACAAGGCAATCCGGTAGTTTTGTAGCCGAAACGTGCCTTGATAAGCGCATTTCCCTCTAATGTTTCCGCCGTTTCGTCCGGTTCATCTGTTAAGCCAACTTCCGATGGAGTGACCATTGAAACCATTGATTCCAAAAGAGATGCAGCTTCACGTTGCTTGTTTTTGTTAAAGGTGGCGAACAACAGTTTTATCATAATAGTGATTTTTCTTCAGCCTATTCTTTACTAATATTCCAACGTTGTTACTGACCCATATGGGGGAAGAAAAGCAAAAGCATCCTCCAACGAAGCCCCGAGAATAATGCTTCGCGCACAATTGATCACCCCTCCGTGGCAAAACACCAGGATACGCCGATAACCCTCGCTCTTTTGTTCGTCCAAAAACTCCTTCACCCGGTTCCGCTGATCCGTTAGAGATTCACCGTTTGGTGTTCTTTTTTCAATATAAAGACGGAAGAATTTAGGCACATCATCAGTAGTAAGGATTTCACTCCACGGCTTCATTTCCCAATCCCCAAAGTCCATTTCGCGTATACGGCTATCCTCTTTGGCAGAATGATAGCCGCAAAACTGCGCTAAAGCCCGTGCCCGACTGAGGGGGCTGGTAAAGATTTCGTCTGCTTTTTCGCCCAAAGGACGCACAAACTCAGCTACCGCGCGTGCTTCTTCGGGAAAAGTCTCCCTCAAAGCTACATCTGTAACTCCGTAGCAAAGGGATACTACCTTTGTGTCAACCGCAGTGTGCCGTACGAAATCGACCTGCATTTAATCTTCGTCTTCGGCAGAATTCCTGCGATGGGAACGATAGTCTCTTTCGCCTCTACGCTCGTCATAACGACGATTTCTACCTTGATTTGAAGTGTGGTAGCGCTCCTTCCGATCGCGATCTTCATAATTGGATCGTTCATTATCCCGATGAGGGCGAGACGAATAGTGCGATTCTCCCCTATTTGGATAGTTGGAACGATGATTTTCGCCAAACGAACGGTTGTGGCCATCCGCTGAATTTCTTTCGCCTCGATGGGAGAAATTGCCCCTCGGACGCTCGGACGAGCCAAAAGAATCCCTATCCCTACGTGGTTTATAGGAGGCGTTATCCCGATCATCACGGTGATAATGGGGTCTATCTATAGGACGACTGGAATAACTGCGTTTTTCCGTTGCGGGAGCTTCGTAATAATCCTCATCTGAAAAGGTATCCATACGTTCGCTCCTGTAGCTTTGTTCGGGTCGTTTGGAATCGTATTTTGCGGTACGATGTCCCCCTTTATTTTTACCAGAGTATGGCTTTCCCGGAACTTCATCCTGATCATATTTTCTGAACTTAGCCGGTTCGGAGGATTTTCGTCCAACGGGATTTTTCCGGAACGCGGTACCCCGTGCTCTTTTAGGCGATCTAATTAATTCATCATCGTCCTCATCCACATAGAAATCAGCACCGGCAATACGCACCCCGGCTGCTTTTTCGTACAACAACTGCTTCTGTTCGGCTTCGTACTGACGTATAATATCGGCAACAGGAAGTTCACCTCCGTTGACGGTAACAACATCCTCTTCCTCAACAACATCGGCTAATTCGGCTATTATACCATTTATTTTCACCTGACGGGAGCTAATTAATTGCTCAGTTTCGCGGCGTGAACCAAGCCCGGCATTAGCCAGAAGCTTGTTTATTCTCATACTCATTGATTCGTTTGTTGGGCTAAAAGTCCTTGTAATGGGGTTAATACGTATTGGTTTATTTGTTCTTTTGTATGCGGTAATTCCTTCAGAAAGAGCACCGGAACGCCCACCAACCGAGCTAACTGAAGCCTGGATGTATCCACACCAAGCACAATGCGCAGCGAAGAGAGCATACCTATCTCTTTATAGAACGAAGAATAGGGAAAAATATTCCCCTCGTTTTCTTTTGTTATAAACTTGTGAGTGACGTTTTCATCGGCACCAATAACCAAACTATCTATACCAAAGCTGTTTTTTAGTGCCGTTGCTATTTGGTTGGCTACCTCCAATGCTTCTTCAGGGGTACCATTTTTGGCAAATGGCGCTATACCAATGCGATTACGAATTGCCTCGCATTGTGGCACTGAAGGGGCCAAAACGGCAGTTTCTGCCGGCAGTTCACCCTCAATTAGCCCACTTTTCCGGAAACAGTCCGTAAAATACTCCAAATAACATTCCCCCTCATCGTAGGGGATATATTTCATTTTGGTTTTACTTACTGCTACCGTTCGCGGTATTCGGCTTAGTTTTGCCTTACTGAATGTGCATAAAACGGTAGAGATAAAGCTGCTTCTTGTGCTCCGCTCCAAATCGATTACACCGGTAAAGCGTTCGTTTCGGAGCTTACGCACCAAACGGAGCATGCCTGCGATCCTTTTTTCCGACCGATCCAAATCGATAACCATCGCTTCCAGATTAGCCGGCGCATTTACTAAAACACCCGTAAGAGACGGTTTCATTAGAAAAGTGAATCGATATTCCGGATGTAACCGAACAACCGGATATACAATTCGGAGCGCTAGAGCCACATCTGCCAATGAAGTGGTACGAATGATTAGGAAATGCGGGCGCATTAACGGCAACTACTACACTTATGGAGAAGTACTCTGCTTATTAGTATAGTTTTTTGTCGTATGCCTCCAGTGTATTCATCAAGAGGGTTACGATGGTCATAGGTCCTACGCCGCCCGGCACGGGAGTTATATAGGAACATTTGGGAGCAACCCGCTCAAAATCCACATCACCACATAGCCTAAAGCCACTTTTACGGGTAGAATCCGGTACTCGTGTAGTACCCACATCAATTACCACGGCTCCCTCTTTCACCATATCTTCCTTGAGGAATTCCGGTTTACCCAGTGCAGCCACAATCAGATCGGCCTGAAGGCATATTTCCTTCATATTCTTTGTAGCACTATGGCATACGGTAACCGTGCAGTTCCCGGGCTGAGCCTTACGCATCAATAGTGTGGAAATGGGTTTTCCCACTATATTGCTGCGTCCAATCACTACTGCGTGCATTCCTTTGGTATCAATATGGTAGCGCGATAGTAACTCAATGATTCCCTTAGGCGTAGCAGGAAGAAAAGATGGCAATCCGATAGAAGCACGACCCACGTTTATGGGATGAAAACCATCTACATCTTTCCGCGGATCCACTCTTTCGGTAACTTTTTGCTCATCAATATGTTTGGGTAGCGGGAGTTGCACAATAAACCCATCCAAATTAGGGTCTGCATTCATCCGATCTACCTGTTGGAGAAGCTCTTCCTCCGTTACATTTTCATCAAAACGTATCAGGGAGGAGTCAAAACCCACTTCTTCGCAAGCCTTTACTTTGGAAGCTACGTACGTTTCGCTTCCACCGTCGTGCCCCACCAATAGAGCGCCCAAATGCGGTTTGCGCCCACCTTTGGCTACAATATCCTGAACACGCTGTTTTATTTCCTCCTTTATTTCGGCTGAAACCTTCCGTCCGTCTAATATTTGATACATAGTTTTCTTGCTGATCTATAGTTATCTTCTTCTACCCTGCTTATTCTTGCTTTTTCGTGACGACTTAACACTCATTGACTGGACCTGCTTCATCATCTTACGCATTTGGTCAAATTGTTGCATCAATCGATTCACTTCTTGCTGCGAAGTGCCACTTCCTTTAGCAATACGCTCTTTTCGCGAGCCGTTCAGCACAGATGGTTTTGAGCGTTCCTCCGGGGTCATGGAGTAAATGATTGCCTCTATACCTTTAAAAGCATCATCACTGATATCAATATCCTTAATTGCCTTACCCACACCGGGTATCATGGAAGCAAGTTCCTTAAGGTTACCCATCCGCTTGATTTGCTGTATTTGTTTGAGGAAGTCGTTGAAATCGAACTGGTTCTTGGCTATTCGGCGTTCTAATCGCTTAGCTTCCTCTTCGTCTATTTGTTGCTGAGCTCGCTCTACCAAAGAGACGATATCACCCATTCCGAGTATACGGTCTGCCATTCGGGAGGGGTGGAATTGATCCAAAGCCTCCATCTTTTCGCCGGTTCCGACAAACTTAATGGGCTTATTCACTACGGCACGGATACTCAGTGCCGCACCACCGCGCGTATCGCCGTCCAATTTGGTCAGCACAACGCCGCCAAAGTCCAACCGATCGTTAAAGGCTTTTGCCGTATTTACCGCATCCTGACCCGTCATTGAGTCCACAACAAAGAGGATTTCGCCCGGATTGACCGCCTCCTTGATAGCGGTTATTTCGCGCATCATCTCTTCATCTACCGCCAAACGACCCGCCGTATCCACAATCACAGTATCATAACCGTGTTCGCGTGCATAGTCAACGGCGTGCCGAGCTATTTCAACCGGTTGTTTATTATCTTCCTCGGCATAAACCGGTATGGAGAGCATTTCGCCTAATACCTTGAGCTGATCGATAGCGGCAGGGCGATACACGTCGCAAGCCACCAAGAGAGGCTTTCGATTTTGCTGTGAGCGTAGCCGATTCGCCAGTTTACCGGAGAAAGTAGTTTTACCACTTCCCTGCAATCCACTCATCAAAATAACGGCAGGCTCACCGCTGAGGGTAATATCAACTGCCTCACTGCCCATAAGCCGCGTAAGCTCCTCATGGACAATCTTTACCATCATTTCGGAGGGTTTAACGGCAGTAAGCACATTTCGGCCTAATGCTTCCTCTTTAACGCGTTCAGTAAATTGCTTTGCTACGTTATAGTTGACGTCGGCATCGAGCAATGCTCTCCGCACGTCTTTCATCGTCTCAGCGACGTTAATCTCTGTGATACGGCCTTCGCCCTTTAATGTTTTAAAGGAGCGTTCAAGGCGGTCACTCAGGTTTTCAAACATCTATTCTTATTGCAGGGTTAATCGGTTAAATCAGTTGGTTGGTAGCCGTATCGGGGAAAACTACTTTCGGGGTAAACGTTTTAGCCTCTTCCGGTGTCATTTGGGCAAATGCCATTACGATAATCACATCTCCCACTTGTGCAAGCCTTGCAGCTGCGCCGTTGAGGCAAACCATACCGCTTTGGGCGGGGCCCTCTATCACGTAGGTATCAAAGCGTGCCCCATTATTGTTATTGACAATAAACACGCGTTCTCCGGGCAATATGCCGGCGGCTTCCATAAGCGCTTTATCGATAGTAATACTACCGATGTAATTAAGGTCCGCCTCTGTCACACTCAGACGATGAAGCTTCGACTTTAGTATTTGGACAAGCATGCGTCTAATCTTTAGGAATCAAACTTAGTACGATGTTTTGCGGTACTGTCCGATTCTTTACTTTATGCCTAAAAAAGCAATTCTTTTTCTTCTCAACGTAAATCAATCACTTCAGCGGAAGGGTACTCACTTGTCGTTTGAACAAAATCCCCCCGTTTGAGTTTGGGAGCCGACACTTCACGAGTAACCGATACAACTGTGGTATAGCCTTCGCGAGAGACTGCCTCAATTCGGGTTGGGAGCGCTCTTCCGCGGTCAAAGGTAACAATAAAACGACTTACTGCACTGCCCGATGCAAGCGGAGTAAGCGAATATTTGTTCTTACCGTTTGCGGAGGAGAGCAGGGAACGCTTATACTGCTTCCACGAGGAAAGAACCAAAATAGGATTCATATCGGCTACGTGCTCCTTGTTTCCGTCGAAGAGAACAAAGTTATCATTCTTCCGATCGTAATAGGAGTAGCTACTGTTGCCATCGTAATTTACATCCAGATCATCGAAACGCAATCTGAAGCAACGATCCAAGAGCTTTACGGTTCCTTTGGTACTGTGCAGCGTTTGTCCCTTAGTGTTCACTGTTTCGCTGGCAAAGTCAATCATGACGCCACTTTTAATGCGTTGCGACGCAGCCTGAAAAAGGGCATCCGCTTGGTTTCCTTTTTGCGCGAAAAGCGTTTGGGTACCGCATAAACAGATGCCGATCCACAAAAGAAGAGCACCTTGCAGAAAGGACAAACAGGGAAGGACATTTTTTCCCTCCGTAACTGCCTGCCGAAACTTATATACCTTTTGTACGAAACTCATATACCTTTTGATTGAAAGTTATATACCTATGCATACAAACTTATATACCTTTTGCATCGCTCTGTTAGCACCATAGAATCAATGGGTTAGTTTGGCTCATCGTGTTCTCTGCAATTACTCGGCAAGCATACGGTTCAGCGTGTGCATATCCGGCACCAATACGTCTCTCGGGCGACTACCCTTCTGCTCCGACACAATACCGGCACGCTCCAATTGATCCATTATTCGTCCCGCTCTGTTGAAGCCTATTTCAAAATTGCGCTGTACGTCACTGGTGGAAGCGCGCTGCTTATCCACCACCATTTCGGCAACTTGTCGGAAGAGTGGGTCGTTAGGCCCTGAGACGGTATCAGCGCCCCTCATGCCATCCCCACCTGTTTGCTCAGCTTCGGGTAGTTCGTACGGACGACAATGATAGGATTGACCGGATAAAAAGTCAACCAAAGCACCCGTTTCCGGCGTATCAATGAAGGCACATTGCAGACGGAGCATCTCTTTTCCTTGATAAAAGAGCATATCACCATTACCAACCAATTGATTGGCTCCCGGTGCGTCCAAGATGGTGCGCGAGTCGATTTGCGAAAAGACTCTAAAGGCGATGCGCGAAGGGAAGTTGGCTTTTATGGTACCGGTAATAATATCTGTGGTAGGACGCTGCGTGGCAAGCACCATATGGATACCGGCGGCTCGCGCTTTCTGAGCAATACGGGTGATCGGTTTTTCCACCTCTTTGCCCAATTGCATAATCAGATCCGCAAACTCATCCACAATAAGTACTAAGTAAGGCAGGAAGCGGTTTTCCTCGCCTTTCTCGGTAATTCGGGGCAATCTACCCGATAAGTACATCTTATTGTATTCCTTTATGTTGCGAACCTTAGCTTCGGAGAGCAAATCGTAGCGGTCATCCATTTCGCAACAAAGCGATTGCAACACCGGAACTACCTTATCCAAATCCGTAATGATAGCACTATCCTTATCCGAAAGTGAGGCGAAGAAAAGCCGTTCAATCGGTCGATAGATAGAAAACTCCAGCATCTTGGGGTCAATCATCACGAACTTAAGCTCCGAAGGTGCCTTATTGTAAAGCAGCGAGGTAATGAGCACATTCAAACCAACACTCTTCCCTTGCCCCGTTGCCCCGGCAAGAAGCAGGTGAGGGGTTTTGGTCAGATCGAACATAAATACATCGTTTGTAATGGTGCGCCCCATCGCTACGGGGAGGCTCATCGTTGTTTCGTTGTATTTGCGCGAGGAGAGCATGGAACGAATCCCCACCACACGTGGCTTTTTGTTCGGTACCTCTATACCTATTGTACCCTTACCGGGTATGGGCGCAATGATACGGATACCGCCTACCGACTTGAGATTTAGCGCGATATCATCCTCCAGATTGCGAATTCGCGATATCTTTACACCGGCATCAGGCTGAATTTCGTACAGCGTAACCGTAGGGCCAACCGTTGCTTTAATCGGCACAGCGCGGATTTTGAAGCTCTCAAGCGTTTCGATAATCTTCTGCTCTTTGGCTTGAATCTCCTCCATATCGGGAGCTTCGTCACCGGCAGGAATATCGTTCAGTAATTCAATGGAAGGATACTCATAACCTTCATCGGCACACGCCACCTTGGCAGTTGATTCGCTCACTGCTTCGGAAAGCGCATCCCCCTTGGCTTGTTCCACCACTAAACGAGATGCGGGCATTTCCGCATGGGTAGGAGCCACTTGAGGCATAGGAATGGGAGTAGCGTTCTCAACCAAAGTATCGCTTTCTGCCACCGGAGCTTCGGGCGGTTCGGGTTCTTGCGATTTGCGTGCCTTACGCTTCCAGTGGAAAATACTTTTTACCGGAGCGGCATCCCCCGGGGTAAAACTTTCCTCTTCGTCCTGTTCCTTTTGCTCATCTGTGGCTAACTGCTCGCGCATTCCATCTAAGGCACTTTGCTCAGTATCATCCTGAAGTTCAGCGTCTTCTTCTGATTCGTGCTTTCGTCCGCCTACTCGTCCGAACGAAAAGATCTTACGGAACCAATCCACCGAATGCGGCTCATAAATAACAGCTATTACTATGGCAAAGAAAAGCAACACCAGCACTAAGCCGGTAACTCCGATATTGACCAAAAGCGCATCCCTGAGCCAATCGCCGTGCAACCCGCCAAGGCGGAACGTAAGATGGGATGGATCGAACAAAAGCGATAGAGCGGAAACGGCCAACGATACCCATATGGCGGTCAAACCCGCTACAATAAAGAGGTGAAGCGCATTACCGCGTCGAACCACTTTCATCATCTTGAGTGCCAAATATCCGGCATAAAAAAGCAGGACAAAGCTGCCCAAACCGAGGAATCCGTCTACTAAACCGTCGCCAATAAAAGCTCCGCGGATACCTAAGGCATTGAGCGCTTCCGCCTTTCCACCAATAATTGTGCCAAAGGAGGCGCTTTTAACGATGCTATAATCGTTTGATGCCGTAAAAAGGTAACTTACGGATGCTATCGTAGCAAGCAAAATAACGAGCAATAGCACCAGACTGAGCAAAAAACCTACCCATTCCTCTTTCACCAAAGAAGCCATCCGCACGCCTAAATTATGCCGTCCGGTATTAGATTTGTTCCGTTTTTTGCTTGAAGCAGATGCGCTACGCCGCGAATTTTTCTTATCGGCAGCCATTAGTTTCTATCTTATTTTCGTTCAATCTCGTCAACAATGCAAAGGTAACCAATAAGCTTTATATCCTATGGACCAGCATCACTTTGCCAAAAGGGACGCCATCCGCGCCGGATCTTTAAGCATTGTCACGGCAGCTTTTACCTGCTTATCCCGCGGCAACATATGAGCAAAGTAGCTGCGGCGATAGTTGCGCCTCAGGATAATTTGCCCCTCAAGATATTGCTTAATATCCGCTTTGTTACGTTCCAGCTCGGCAGCGATATTCGGTTCCACTTGCTTTTTGAAGGTATCAAGGTCTTTTTGGTAATAGGCAATGGTTCCTTCGGTAGTAAGTACCTTTTCCAACATTTCTACTACATAAAGACTGTAGGGCTTATACACATATCCCTTATCCTTAAGCATTTGGCAAAAGTTGTTGTACTCTTCGTCGGTTAGCGCAAAACTATCCGACTTTATCGGACGCGATGCACTACTTTCGTACGCCACAACCCAATCAAACACAAGCGTATCGGCAGCCAGATAGCCCACAAAAGCCTTCAGCGAATCGGCTGCCAAGGATACATCCGGAGTAATTCCTCCGGAGGAATATACTTTTCGCCCCGATGCCGTAGTGTAAGCGGTACCGAGCGAATCGGCGGCTTTCACGATGGAACCGCTTTGCCCCAGATGGTTATAGCTGATTTTTTGTATCGAACGACCGCTCGGCGTGTAGTAATGTGCCGTGGTGAGCTTCAGCATCGCTTCGTCCGGCATTCTAATGGTAGATTGCACCAACCCCTTACCGTAGCTCTTATCGCCCATAATCACGGCGCGATCCAAATCCTGCATTGCGCCCGCCACAATCTCGGAAGCCGATGCCGATCCGTTATCGATCAAAACGACCATAGGTATGTTTCCGGCAATAGGATCGGACGTAGTTCGATATTCGCTATCGGTAGCCTCCATTCCGTCCCGTCTGCCTTTTACGGAAACGGCGAGCGTTCCTTTAGGCACAAATAGAGAAATCACGTCCACGGCACTCTGCAGCACGCCGCCGCCATTACCCCTTAAATCGAGAATAAACGCTTTGGGATGGTACTCCTCCATCATAGCGGTGAAACTCTTGCGGAACTCCGCGCCGGCATCCTGCATAAAGGAGGCAAGCCGAATAAGCCCTATTCCGTCCTCCAGCATACCGCAATAAGCTACCGGAGAGATATATACCTCTTTGCGCTTGAATACAAAGTCGAGCGGCTTAGGCTGACCTTTGCGCCTTACCGTAACCCGAATGGTTGAGCCCTCCGGACCGCGTAGCGCTTTACTCACATCGGGCGTAAAAGCATGGGTAAAATCCTTTCCGTCAACGGACAGGATGCGGTCGCCCGCCTTAATACCTGCCAAAGCGGCCGGTTGCCCTTCGAACGGCTCATTAAAGATTACCGTTGAATCGGGTCGTTGGCTAATCAGAGCGCCCACCCCGCCATAGTTTCCGGTGGTACTTTCGGCAAAGGATTCCACCTCCTCCTTGCTCAGATACTCCGTGTAGGGATCCAGCAACTGAAGGGTATTATTGAGCGCGAGCGCATTAACCTGTTCCAAATTAATAGTATCCACAAAGTAGCGCTGTAGATTGGAGTAGACCGCTCCGGTAGCCCGGATGGCTCTGACGAACTGCTCCTCGGGAGCGCGTTGCAATTTATTGCTTTCCGCTTCGGTTTGTGCTTCCGCCGTACCCCAAAAGAGCAAGACGAGCGGTAACATCCGTACGATTTTCAGTATCTGCTTCATAACTTTTCTACCTACTGCAAAGGTAGCGATAAAAGACGTTTCCCCCACTTTCCCGCCGAAGGCACCCCGCAGCAAAAGCTCCCTCCCAAGGCATTGCTCCGTACAAAAGAGAATGCTTTTGTCGTACGCAGATACTTGGCTCCCCAAAGGTATATACCTTTCGCGCGATACCTATATACCTATCACTTGAAACCTATATACCTCCCGATGGAAACCTATATACCTTTTGCGGAACGCTAACCGAACTTATCCGAGCCTATCCGGACTTATTCGATTGATTTCGATTAATTCGGATTAATTCCGATCAGTTTTTATTAGCTCCGTTACACTTGAATCCGCTTGAATAACAATACAATGCAGTATTTAGGCTTTCTCAGCATTTTATTTGTAGAAGTAGATATTCTCACCGATTTATGACGGAAGGCGATTCGTAGGGTATTAATTGTGGCAAACAAGGGAATAATAGTAGGGCAAATAACATATCAACACTAACATCTACAGTTATGAAAAGAACTATGAAAGTAGGAGATATTATTGCAGGGCTTAGCTTGTGCTTGGTCGCTATCAGTTTTGCGGGATGCCCCATGTCTCGTACGCCGGAAGAGACGCGCAAATCGTACATCACCGACATAGAAACGCCCGGCGGATGCGTTTTTGGGTCGAACGATATGCTCCCTGTAAAGGAGTATATCCCTGTTCGGCTCTCAAAATATGACTTAATACACTACGACCCCACCTATTACGAAAGACATCCGGAAAAACGCCCCAATGGCGAGGATGGGCGCGCCGAATTCAACTACCGCGAGTTAGCCCCCAAGCGGTTGGAATGGCATACAGAACACTTTCCCGACAAAACGTATAATCGCACGGAACCCGCCAGTGCCTATCGGTTTGCCATAGCGGATACGCTCAGGCAGATGAAGCTAATCACCCTTGTGGACTACGATGAGGCGCACCCGGCAGGATCGGATTTGGCAGATATCGCTACTTTGCAAATTCTCAGCTATGCGGAATTCATCCATCAGGGTTATCAGGGAGACCGGTCGAAATATCACGAATTTCCGATGAACCGAATCAATCCGGACGATTGCTCGCTATACGAGCCTTGGATTAAAATCCGGCTTAACGCAGCTCCTACGCAAATAGCTTCCGGCGGTAAGCTTCCGTTCCGATTTATCTATACCACCGGCAGAGGCGGTTGGGAATCGCAAGGCGGAACCTACAGCTTCGAACTTACGAAAACCATTACGTACAAATAAGCGTACGGAGCTTATTGGGGATTTCGGAACTTATGGGGGTTATCGGAACTTATCGGATTAATTCTGATTGATTCCGATTAGTTCCGATTAAACTACGATACAGTTTAATACACTTCGATAC
>CABTZX010000001.1 GCA_902489445.1 uncultured Bacteroidales bacterium | reverse complement strand
GCCCCCCCCCGCCACTCCGCGCACGGAAAGCCCAAGCGCCATAAGCGAAAGTGCGCCTAAACAGCCGAAAACGGATACGGAACCATTATGCGGATTGGCGGGCGTTGCCCAACCGAATAGGGCATGGAGCAGCAATTGCAGGAAAAGCCCTATCAGCATCATTAGCACTACCAGCATTATGTAGGGGCCGAACATACGTTTGCGCATCATCCGCGGAGCGAATAGGTAGTAATTGGCATACCAAAGCGCGATTAGGAACAAGTCAGTGATCCAAAGGGAATAGTACAAACCGGGCTCTTGCCAGAAATAAGGAGCCTCCGGGGCGCTCCCTCCGATAATCAACGACTGAATAATCAGCAGTACGGGCCACAGTAGTAGGTAGATACCCCACGCTACCCTCTTGTTCTTTTTTCTCTCTATTTCCATAGGATCGGTATTTATCCGTTATCTTTGCCACAAAGATAGGAGAAAAAAGTGTCCTAAAGGAGAAAATGAACATAAATGACGCAAGGTTTGTAAAGAGTAGCTCATCCGTATGGGAGTGCCCGGAGGATGAATTGCCTGAATACGCCTTTATCGGCCGCTCCAACGTAGGAAAGAGCAGTTTAATCAATATGCTTACGGAAAAGCCTAAGCTCGCTCTTACGGGTAATACGCCGGGCAAGACACGTCTAATCAATCACTTTCTGATCAATAATGCGTGGTATATAGTGGATTTGCCGGGATACGGCTTCGCAAAGCGCGGATTAAAGGAGCGGGAAGCTTTTGCGCAAATGATCCGTACCTACGTAACTCGGCGTGAACAATTGATGAACTTGTTTGTTCTTGTGGATAGCAGGCTGGAACCGCAAGCCATCGATCTGAGCTTTATACGCGATATGGGGGAAGAGGGGATACCTTTCTCCATAATTATGACCAAAATAGACAAACTATCCAAGAGCAAACTGCAGGAATCCATCCAACGATATCAGGATACGTTACGCGAAGATTGGGAAGAACTGCCGCCCTTTTTCACGGCATCAGCGGTAACCCGTACCGGACGGGACGAAATACTGAACTATATTGAATCCATTAACAACATACCTTTATGAAAGAAACAGTACTGGTGACCGGTGGAGCCGGATATATCGGATCGCATACGTCGGTGCGTTTAATCGAATCGGGATACGATGTGGTTTGCGTGGATAATCTATCCAACGCACACGAAAGTGTACTGGACGGCATCCAAGCAATCTGTGGCAAGCGACCGCGTTTCTATAAAGCTGATTGCAGCGACAAAGAGACAATGCAACGCATCTTTATGGAGCAATCCATCGATGCCGTTATTCATTTTGCCGCGTTTAAGGCTGTAGGCGAATCGGTTCAAATGCCGGTTGCTTACTATCGGAATAACATCGATTCGCTGCTCACCCTGCTCGAATGTATGGATAACTCGCCAAAGACGCGCGCTTTGGTCTTTTCTTCTTCCTGCACGGTATATGGGCAACCGGACGTTTTACCGGTGGACGAGAATGCTCCTATACTACAAGCCACTTCACCTTACGGTAATACCAAGCAGATTAACGAGGAAATTATCCGTGATGCCATCGCTGCGGGGCGCTCATACAAAGCTATTTTGCTGCGTTACTTTAATCCGATTGGCGCGCATCCCTCGGCACAAATCGGGGAAGAGCCTAACGGAATTCCGCAAAACTTAGTTCCCTTTGTGGTACAGACGGCTGCCGGCATTCGCAAAGAACTATCTGTTTTCGGCAACGACTATAACACTCCGGACGGAAGTTGCATCCGCGATTACATTGATATTATTGATCTTGCCGACGCACATATAGCCGCGCTACGGCATCTTCTGCACGACGATGCAAAGCCGATTGATGCCTTTAACATCGGAACCGGGCACGGCGTTAGCGTATTAGAGCTGATTAACGCCTTTCAGGAAGCTACCGGTGTGGCACTACCCTACCGAATTGCGCCGCGCAGAGAGGGCGATATCGAAGCGATTTGGGCAAATCCTGCCAAAGCAGAACGCGAACTCAAGTGGAAAGCTCACCGCAAGTTGGAAGATACGCTTAGAAGCGCGTGGCAATGGCAGTTGCATTCGATGCAAAAGGATTGAACGAATGCTATCGTTTTGATATTCCGGAGCTCGGCACGCTCCTGGTAGATTGCCGCACGCTTCCATGGAAGCTCGACAGCTTCGCCAATGAATCGGAACGCGATGATAGTGTTTCTCTCTTCCGATTTATAACGCAAGCCGAGCCTCTATACGGCTGTTTGGCACAAGGAACTCTGTTTCAGCGTACGGTTTGGAAGGCTTTGTGCCAAATACCTTTCGGCAAAACGCTCTCGTACCGACAGTTGGCGGTGCGGATTGGTTGCCCCAAAGCGTATAGAGCGGTGGCGAATGCGGCGGCGCAGAACCCGTTTCCTCTGGTTATTCCGTGCCATCGGCTCATCCGAAGCGATGGTAAGCCGGGCGGCTATTCGGCAGGAAATGGAAGCGAATTAAAGGAAAAACTGCTTCTTTGGGAGAAACGATTTAGCGCAATTGCTTCATCTTTATTGCCGGAGTAAGCAGAGAGGTGAGTTTCATAAAGGTATCAAAAAGCACCACTTTGGTAAACACATTGCCTTTTATGTGGTAGATAGCCTTTTCAATTAACTCAAATGCCTCCGCAACCGTATCGGCAGTAATCACGCCTTTGAGGGAAAGAGCCACGGATTGCTCTTCGCGCGTCATCTCAGCTTCATCCGTTCCTTCGCTAACCTCGGAGCGAAAAGCGTACCTAAAGCCATCTTCCATATACTCCAATGCGGCAATAACCCACTCACGTCCCTTTGCCGCCATCGTATCGGCAAGTTGCTTCATCACGGCCACTTTGCGCTGAAAGAGAGCATCTATTAGCGATTTGTAGGAGAGAAAGAACTCCGGAGCAGAACCGGATAGTTCCATCTGCTTGACGGCACGTGTTAGAATGCCGTCCGAACGGCGTACGGCGCGTTCAATGGAGGCTTCAGACGCATTCGGATATCGCCGGCGTAGCGATTCTGCCACAGCTAATGGACTTTCGGGCAACAATTCGATCCGTTGCATTCGGCTTAGCACCGTGGGGAGGAGCCGCTCCGTATGAAAGGAAACGGATATAAAAAGGCTTCCCTGAGGCGGTTCCTCCATAAGTTTAAGCAACTTATTGGAAGCATCTTTGCTCATACGCTCCGGCTCGTAGATAACAATGGCACGCCACGAACCGGCACTAATGGTTCGGCTCAATTTATCCTCAATAAAGGCGGCATCCTTAGCATAGATAATCGGCTGACTATTTCCTGCCTGAAGCGCCTCAAGCCAATCCGAATGATCAAACAGCTCCCCTTTCTCCAGCAGCATCGAATGCCACGCTTCGAAATATAGTTCAGACGGATTGACAGCATCTGCCGCCTTTACCACCGGATATACAAAGAACAACTCGGGATAGGTTAGTGAGCGAATACGGCGACAGTTGGGACAAACGCCACATGAATCCTCTTCATCGCGCCGGGTGCAATTAAGGTATTGGAAGAAAGCTATCCCAAGGGCAACGCCCGGCATTCCGTCCTCCATCTCGAAGAGAAGATTGTGCGGAATACGACCACTCTGCGCCATATGACGCAGGTCGGCTTTCACCGATTCATACCCTTCTATCTCTCTGAACTGCATGCCTGTTTACTGCTATTTTTCCCTCACCCCTCATTGATATATCATAGTCTACCCGAAGAGGGTTTGTAAGTAGTTGTCAAAAGGTATATATCTTTTCCTCCATACTTATATACCTTTGCACCCAAACTTATATACCTTTTCGGCAAAACCTATATACCTTTTTTGCAAGGGTTCCCCACCGGTTATTCATCACGAAAGTAGTAACTCTTTACCGCTTCGGATAGCTTTTCGCGTAACGTTTCGTTCGGAATGCGCGAAATAATATCCTCCGTAAATGCCATCGAGAGTATCTTTTCCGCAACCGCGAGGGGTATTCCGCGCTGCTGCATATAGAAAAGCGCCTGTTCGTCCAGTTGCCCTGTAGTCATACCATGCGAGCACTTTACGTCATCAGCGTATATTTCGAGGTGCGGCTTTGCATAAACGCGAGCATCAGGCGAGAGCAACAAATTGCGATCCTGCTGATATGCTTCGGTTTTATCCGCCCCCTGAGAAACAAAGATACGTCCCGTGAAGGAGGCAGTTGCGTGTCCCATCGCCACATGCTTGTATCGCTCATCGGTAAAGCAGTTCGGTTTGGTGTGCTCTACGCGGGTAAAGGTATCCACCAAACGCTCCTCATCCACAATCGCCATCCCATTAAGCGTTAAAGACGCATGTTCGCCCAAAAAGCGACTCCATATGTTATTACGCGTTGCTCCATTATGAAGCATCACCGAATGAATTTCCATTTGGCTGTACGCACGCTGACGGATAAAGAAGGAAGCAAGCCTGTTGTGCTTCAAGCCTGTTTCTTCACAATTATAGAGCGACAGCGTGGCGGAGGGGCCCAAGTCCACTTCCACAACCGAAAGGGCGAGCGTTTCCGTATCGGTAGCATTCGGTTCGGTTGCACTAAGCAACAACTCCAAAGAAGCCTCCTTTTCGACAATGATAACCAACCGCTCGTTCCGCATCTGCATATGCGAACTATGAATCAGCTCATTGAGATGAAGAAGACGCTCGCAATGAACGCCTTGCGGAATAAACACGAGCAGCGCATCGGAAACAAAGAGCGTATTCAACGCTACCAATGCATCATTATCGGGATATGCATGCTTTCCATACACGGAAGCGACCCTTTTCTTCTGCTGCTCAGACGCATCCGAGAGCATAAAATCACAGAGCGAGCCGACATAACAACCGTTAGGCATTTGCTTTATCACGCTTTGCACTGTGCCCTTATCGGGTAGCGAGCCGCTACCCATGGATACCTTTAGCGCGTCAAGATTGTCAAAACGGTCATAAGGCAACCCTTCGCCGTCTCTACGCTTCTCTGATTCAAAAGGGAACTGCCACTTTTTGTCCAAAAGAGCCACCATATCGGCATGCTTATAATCCTCGGACTGAAGCGTAGGAATACCATACTCTTTGAGATAGAGAAGCGCTTCCGATTTTGGCTCCCGGATTAGTGGCGATGAAGATGCATCTATTTTTGACGCATTTGCTTCATAAGCCTCAAGATACCTTGATACTAAAGGGGTTACAGAATGCTGTTCCTCCATAGCTAAATTTCTTCTCTTAACCATTCGTACCCTTCGTCCTCCAGTTTAAGCGCGAGCGATGCATCACCGCTTTTAACGATGGCTCCGTTGATAAGGATATGGACAAATTGCGGCTTAATATAGTTCAGAAGCCGCTGATAGTGCGTGATTACAATGGTACTTTTATCGGGTGTATGGAGCCGATTAACGCCCTCTGCCACAATGCGAAGCGCATCAATATCCAGACCGCTATCCGTTTCATCCAAAATGGCAAGAGTGGGGTCCAACATTGCCATCTGAAATATTTCGTTGCGCTTCTTCTCTCCACCCGAAAAACCTTCGTTTACAGCACGTTTTGAAAGCTGTGCGCTGAGTTGAACCACCTCCTGTTGCTGCTTCATCAATTTGAGGAATTCGGCGGCACCCATCGGCTCTTTTCCCTGTGCTTTCCGCTTCTCGTTCAGCGCGGTACGCATAAAGTTTGCCATACTCACGCCGGGAATTTCAACCGGATACTGAAAACTAAGAAAAAGCCCCTTATGCGCTCTTTCCTCAGGAGGAATGCCCAATAAGCTTTCTCCGTTGTAAAGAATATCTCCCTTTGTTACCTGAAACGCCGGATCACCTACCAAAACGCTCGAAAGGGTACTTTTACCGCTTCCGTTTGGCCCCATGATGGCATGAATCTCACCGCGTCCGATGCTTAAAGTAACGCCTTTTAGTATCTCTTTTCCTTGCACTGAAGCGTGCAAATCAACTATCTCTAATAAATTATTGCTCATTTTTGTCGTATCTAAAACTATTGAATTCCTCAGAATTAGCCCACAGATCCCTCCAAGGTTACACTGAGGAGTTTTTGTGCCTCCACGGCAAATTCCATAGGAAGTTTATTCATCACTTCACGCGCATAGCCATTTACAATCAGTGCCACAGCACTTTCCGTAGAAATACCGCGCTGATTACAGTAAAAAAGCAGATCATCACTAATTTTTGAAGTTGTAGCTTCGTGTTCAATAACGGCACTTTCGTTCAGCACTTCAGCATACGGATAGGTATGCGCTCCGCAATGATTAGTCAACAAAAGGCTATCACATTGCGAATGATTACGACTTGAATCTGCGCCTTTTGCTATCTTAACCAAGCCACGAAAACTATTTTGACTACTTCCTGCCGATATACCTTTTGAAACGATGGTACTACGTGTTCGTTTACCTATATGAATCATTTTGGTACCCGTATCCGCCTGTTGGTAGTTGTTGGTAACGGCAACCGAGTAAAACTCACCTACAGAATCATCACCCAACAGAACGCAACTGGGATATTTCCACGTAATGGCGGAACCCGTTTCCACCTGCGTCCAGCTGATTTTACTCCGATTTCCGCGACAAAGCCCGCGTTTAGTCACAAAGTTATAGATACCGCCTTTGCCATCGGCATCCCCGGGGTACCAATTTTGTACGGTGGAATACTTCACTTCGGCATCCGTTTCAGCAATAATTTCCACTATCGCCGCGTGCAATTGATTTTCATCACGCATCGGAGCGGTGCACCCTTCCAGATAGCTCACATAGGCAGCTTCGTCCGCAACAATAAGCGTTCGCTCAAATTGACCCGTATTGCGCGCATTGATCCGGAAGTAAGTGGAAAGTTCCATAGGGCAACGAACGCCTTTAGGTATATAGACAAACGATCCATCACTAAAAACCGCCGAATTAAGCGCTGCAAAATAATTATCCGAATAAGGTACCACTTTGCCCAAATATCGCCGTACCAAATCGGGGTGATTCTTAACTGCTTCGTTAAATGAGCAGAAGATGATACCCAATTCAGATAGTTGCTTTCGGAACGTAGTGGTGACGGAAACGCTATCCATAACGGCATCTACTGCCGTGTTTCCCGCTAAGGCATCGCGCTCCCTAAGGGGAATTCCCAGCTTATCAAACGTTTTGATTAGTTCCGGATCTATTTCCTTCTTCTCCTCGTCGTGTTTACGCGGAGCCGCGTAATAGATTATATCGTTGTAATCGATGGGAGGTATATACAAATGAGCCCAATCGGGCTGCTTCAGCGTGAGCCAATGCCGGTATGCTTTTAGCCTAAAATCCAAAAGCCATTCAGGCTCCCCTTTCTTTTGGCTAATAATCCGCACAGTAGCCTCCGATAATCCTTTCCCGATAATATCCGTTTCAATATCGGTGGTAAAACCATACTTGTACTCGTTTTCTGTTATCTCGATAAGAATATCATCGGGATGCGGTACGTCAGGTTTCGGGTTATTACTATTGTTTTGGTTCATGTTATGTTGCTATTTGTTCAGAGGATTGTTGTACATTCTCCGTTTTCTTATCCAAAATCCATTGATATGGCAGAAGTATTGTGGCAAAAGGCTTTATCTGATCGTAGTAGTGCGAACGGTTACGAACATCCTTTTCTCCGCTTTCCGCTCTTCGCGGTAAAAAGCGATCCACCACCATAAATGCATAACTCATTAGAAAGAGCGTCACTAAAAGTGAAAAGACCGTTCCAAGCAGTCGGTTAATAAAGGACATATGCATGGCATGCACAACAATATCCAACCTTTTTCCCACAAAAAGTATACCTTTATAAACCAACAAGTAGCTAATTGTAAGAGTTACAAAGCGCAAAGCAATGGGAGGAAAACCATTTATATGCGAAAAGAAAACTTCAAGCATTTTGGCTACCCCACCCCCAAGCATTACGGAAACCACTACAGCAATCAAAACGGCAAGTCGGTTAATGAACCCCTTGCGATAGCCAATCCACAACGAGTACCCTAATGCGAAAACTATCGCGATATCGAGCCAAGTCATAGCACTTGCCGCTAATCTACTAGAGCTTTTTCTTCACTTCAGTTTCGGTAAAGGATTCTATTGTATCACCTTGTTGGATATCTGCGAAATTTGCTACCTGAAGACCGCATTCCAAGCCGGCAGGAACCTCTTTGGCATCATCCTTAAATCGCTTCAGAGAATCAATCTTTCCGGTATGAATTACTATTCCTTCGCGAATCACTCTTACCTTATCGGTGCGTTTTATCTTACCTTCCTTCACCATACAGCCGGCGATAGTGCCCACTTTGGTAATTTCAAATGTTTGAAGGACTTCCAATTGAGCGGTAACCGTTTCTCGTATTTCGGGTGAAAGCATCCCTTCCATCGCGCTCTTTACGTCATCAATGGCATCATAAATCACCGAATAGGTACGTATCTCTACCCCGTTCTGTTCAGCAAGCCTTCGGGCTTGCGCTCCCGGGCGTACTTGGAAGCCAATTATAATCGCATCCGATGCCTCTGCTAGAACTACATCCGATTCGGAAATTTGCCCTACTGCCTTATGAATAACCTTAACTACAATTTCTTCCGTAGATAATTTGATAAGTGAATCCGATAACGCTTCTATCGAACCATCCACGTCTCCCTTGATAATAAGGTTGAGTTCCTTGAAGTTACCTATAGCAATACGTCTTCCGATGTCATCCAAAGTGAGCATTTTTTGCGTACGAATACCCTGTTCGCGATCCAATTGCTGGCGCCTGCGAGCTATATCCTTTGCTTCCTGCTCATTTGCTAATACGTTGAAAGCGTCACCAGCCGAAGGAGCTCCGTCTAAACCAAGCAATGTGGCTGGCATGGAGGGTCCGGCATCCTCTATTTTAGTACCGGCTTCATCCGTAAGTGCCTTTACGCGTCCGAAATATTTACCGGCAAGTACTACATCTCCCACACGAAGTGTACCATTCTGTACCAAAATGCGTGAAACGTATCCTCTGCCTTTATCCAATGCAGATTCGATAACTACGCCATTGGCATTTCGATTCGGATTAGCCTTCAGATCCAAAACATCTGCTTCTAACAGAACTTTCTCCAATAATTCCGGAACCCCCTGACCGAACTTGGCGGAAATATCCTGACTTTGGTATTTTCCACCCCACTCTTCTACTAAGTAATTTAGCCCGGCAAGTTCCTCTTTAATTCGGTTTGGATTGGAAGTTGGTTGGTCTATTTTGTTAATGGCAAATACGATGGGTACTCCGGCCGCTGCAGCGTGATTAAGCGCTTCAACCGTTTGTGGCATCACACGCTGTGTAGCATCCACAATGATAATCACTATATCCGTCACCTTTGCACCACGAGAACGCATTGCCGTAAAGGCTTCATGACCGGGAGTATCCAAAAACGTAATCCGGCGCCCTGAAGGAAGCGTTACATTATAGGTACCAATGTGCTGCGTAATACCACCGGCCTCACCCGTAATAACATTCGTTTTGCGGATATAGTCCAGTAAAGAGGTTTTCCCGTGGTCAACGTGTCCCATAATGGTAACTACCGGCGGACGCGAAACCAAATCCGCTTCACTATCTTTCTGCTCTTCAGCTTGGATAGCTTCTACCACATCTGCACTCACGAACTCGGTTTTGAAGCCGAATTCTTCCGCAAGCATTTCAATAGATTCTGTTTCTAACCGCGTATTAATGTTGACCATTAAACCGATATTCCAGCAAATAGTGATCAAATCATTCACCGGTTTATCCATCAAATTAGCAAGGTCGTTTACGGTTACAAACTCAGTTATCTTAATGACTTTCTGACTTCCTTCCTTAGGAGTATCGTTCGCCGGTTTAACATGATCCTTACGACCACGACGGTTTTCCGTTGTTTTGCGTGTTAGACGCGCCAACGTTTCCTTAACCTGACGTTGTACTTCTTCCTCGCTAATCTCAGCTTTTGCCTGTTCTTTACGTGCTTTTCTGCCACGTTTTCCCTGAGTTTTAGCGGTACCTTGTGCCTGATTGCTGCGTTCGCGTCGCTTATTGTCCGATGCAGTGGACGGATCCACTCCACGAGCCGCTTCCTTTTTAATATCAACGGCACGATTGTTTATCCTTTTGCGCTTGCTTCCGCGCTCTGTTTTCTTGCGCGAAGATGCATCATCGCCCAAGTCTATTTTCCCTACAACTGTGAATTTGGGAGCGTCCGAAGCTGTATTAAACCGGAATATCTCTGGTTCTTTGCTCACTTCCTGCTGCGTTTCCTGAGTTACTTCCGCTTTCGGATTTTCAGTGACCTTTTCCTTGTCGGGAGCTACCTTCTTAGTTACCTTTTCAGTAGTTACATTCTCAACAGATGGAGCTACTACCGGTTCTTTTTTAGGTTCTTCCTTTTTTGCCTCCGCTACTTTCTTTGGGGAAATTTCTATCGACTTATCCGCCTTTTCTATATGCTTTTCAACCGAATCTACATGTTTTACCGGTTTTTCTTCTTCGGAAGCGATCGGTTCACTTTGCTTTACTTCAGGCTTCTTAAGTTCCTTTGCCGGTTCCGTTTCCTTCGGTTGCTCTTCTTTTTTCTGTACAGGCGTTGCGATGGGCGCCTTTGTTTCTTCGCTTTTCGCTACTTCCGGGGCTTTAGGTTGCGGTTTCTTTATTTTATCCGCAGGTTTCGCCTTTTCAGTATTCTCAGCTGTCGTTCCGGCAGATTTGCGTGTCTTTTTGTCATCAAGAGAGATAAATCCTTTTACCACAATACCGGGCTTGGAAGGAGCATCTGTTTCCTCGTCAGATTTTTTCGGCGTTGACGGTTTTTCTACGGGAGTTGTTTGTTTTGACTCCTTCTCTTCCGGTGCCGAGGATTGTCTTTTGGGGGCAATGTACTTTTGCTTCATTGCATCCAACTTCTCCTTCGGTAGCGTATCACGGAATGCTTTCATAATCAGAAGAAAAGCCGCCTCATCAATGCGGGCATTGGGATTATTCGCCACCTCTATTCCGTTGTCTTTAAGAACTGAGGTCAACGATTCTATGCCGAAATTCAGATCCTTCGCCAAATTAATTAGTTTAATCGTCATATAATTGCTCTTCTTCCTTTTCTTCTTTTCGTTGTTTTCTCTTGTTTTCTTCCCGTTATGTCGTGAACCCGATTAATGTTTCAGCAATCAGTTACTCCTCAGTGTGAGCTTTGTCCGCACCTTTCTCCGATACTTCGCCTTCCTCATCGTGAGGCACATTTTCAATTTCTACGTGGGGTACGTAACCTAATTCCGCCAATTCATCCTCATCGAACTCAGCGGCAAGCACCTCCAACACATTATCTATAGTGGAAAGCTCCAAATCGGTACGCTCTTCCAGTTCCAAACGAGGAATACGCAAAACGCTTTTAGCCGTATTGCACCCTATTTTCTTCAGTTCTTCAATAACCCAATCTTCTATTTCGTCGGCGTATTCTTCCAGGAGAATATCCTCTTCTTCCACGTTCGGCACATCTCTGAACACTTCTATCTCGAAGCCTGTCAAAGCCTTTGCCAGCTTAATATTGGCTGCATTGCGCCCAATTGCCATAGGCACTTCTTCGGGTGGCACGCTCACTTCCGCCTTCATTTCCTCTGGAATAATCGAAATAGAGCTTATTTTGGCCGGATTCAATGCACGTTGTATCAACAATGAAGGATTATTGGTGAAGGGAATCACATCAATATTTTCACCCTTAAGCTCACGAACGATGCCCCGGATACGGCTTCCGTTCATACCAACGCAAGCCCCCACGGGGTCGATACGGTCGTCGTAGCTCTCAACAGCCATTTTTGCGCGTTCTCCGGGTATACGAGCCACGCGCTTTATGGTGATCAATCCATCCGCGATTTCGGGTACATTCAGTTCAAACAAGCGCTTAAGGAATTCAGGATTGGTACGTGAAATGTAGATTTTGACCACGTTATTTTCGTTATCAACATGATCTACTACCGCATGTACCGTATCTCCTTTACGGAAAAAGTCTCCGGGGATTTGTTCGCCGCGCGGTAAAAGAAGCTCGTTTCCTTCGTCATCTACCAGCAGAACCTCTCTTTTCCACACCTGATAAACCTCAGCGGAAACCAATTCGCCTATATGTTCCTTGAACTTATTGTACAAGCTTTCCTTCTGCAGATCCATTATTTTGCCGCTCAGCGCCTGCCGAAGATTCAGAATAGCACGACGTCCAAAAGAAGAAAAGTCTATTGAATCGGTAACCGTCTCTCCTTCTTCTGCATACGGGTCCACTTTGCGTGCCTCGCTGATTCCCACTTCCAAAGCAGCATTCGCCACCATTCCGTCAGAAACCACGCTCCGAGTACGCCATATCTCCAAGTCTCCCGTCTCAGGATTGACAATCACACTGAGATTTTCCTCCGTGCCCAACATCTTGCCCAGCACACTTTTGAAAGCATCTTGCAGAACGGTTATCAAAGTTTCCTTATCGATGTTCTTTAATTCCTTGAACTCGGTAAGCGTATCTGCCATACTTACCTGATGTATTTTCTTACTTTGCGGCATGTTTTCGTGCTTATTATTTAATCGGATGCCCTTACGTTTTACGTCCGCGAACGGATTTAAAATCGATAACGAGCCTCCTTTATCTCTTCCTTCTTTATCTCTTCTCCCTCAGGCAATGCCTCTTTTGGCTTTGACCCTTTATTATTCCGGATCGGCGAAAGGACCAACCCATCTTCCGTTAGGCGCAGTAAAGTACCATCCTTGCGAACACCCGACTTCAAGAGAACGCTGATTGGGTCTCCTACATGCTTGCGGTACTGTTCCGCAACCGTAAACGGCGCGTCCAATCCTGCACTGGATACCTCTAAGGAATAGTCCGTTTCATCCCGATTGAAGGCACCCTCAATAATGCGCGATAGCTCTACACAACGCTCAATAGGAACCCCGTGATAGGCATCCACACGAACTTTGATTTCGTTTTGTGGACTAACCGATACCGAAACGAGGAACTCCTCGTCCGCTTTCAAGCAGGGAACAACGATTGCCTGAACCCGTTCTTCAGTGAGTTTCACGTCTATGTTTCCTTTTCTATCCTATCCTTTCTTTTCTATCAAAAAGGAGGAAACCGTTTTGTGTGGTTACCTCCGCCTTCCGTCCGAAGCTTCGTCCGCTGCAAGACCATATTTGCACCGTTTGCATGCCAACAAAGCATCTTACGCATGCAAAGATACACTTATTTATTGAAAACCAACTATACCGCTCCACTTTATGTACGAAAAGCCTTCGAAATAAAGTTTATGTCTTATGTGTATTTCTTAGAATTTTATCTTTTGTGGAATATGAGGATAACTTCCAAAGCCGAAGCAAGATAGAAAATACGTATATAAAACACGGAGATGGCAGTTACAGGAAGTTGCGGAGGACGCCCCATCCGAACATAACAAAGGCTACGATAAGGATGGAGGTACGTGAATTGAGTGCCAAATAAAGGCGGTTCATCGCTGCACTACGCTTACGAAGCGCGGAAGAAAGCAGCAATAACAGCACCATAGGAAGGGAGAGCAACAACAAAGGATTATAATGCCAAGCGGTGAGCAATCTGCCATGCAGCAGAGCATGACTAGCGCGCAACGATCCGCACCCGGGACATTCAATTCCTAAAAGGCTTCGCGTGGGACATCGGGGGTAGAAGTGTGTGATGGAGGGGTTAAATCGATAGAGAATCACAATAGCAAAAATGCTCCCTGCCACAAGTATTGCGGCAAGGAGCATCCGTTGCATCTGCGTGCGAAAGCTACTTCTTTTCACGCTTTATAGGGTCAAAACCCTCGCCATATACGCCGTGGACGACGGCTTGTGATACAAATGCTTTGGGATCGATCTCGCGAACGATGTCCATAATGGGGACAAGCATGTTCTTACGAGCAACCACCATCAGCACTTTTGCCGGTTGTTTGCTGTATCCGCCACGAGCTTCGAAGAGGGTACATCCGCGGTGCAGACGGTTAATTATCGCATCGCTGATCTCTTCGGCCTTCAAACTGCTGATAAAGCACTGAACGCTTTGCTTGTTACTATTGAGGAAGAAGTCCATCGTAGTAGCGGTTACCACGATTTCGACTACTGAAAACGCCAACTTTCCGAGTGCAACCGACCAATCGTACTGGGGGCCGAAGTAGTGACTGACCACGCTACCGCAAATAACGATTACGGCATCCACCATAATCATAGCGCGCCCTAACGAAATATTCTTGTACTTATTGATGATCGCCACTATTACATCGGTTCCGCCCGTACTTCCGTTTACGGAAAAGACGCATCCTAAGCCGATCCCGCACAATATAGAACCGATCATTAAAGCAGCAAACGGTTCGGTAGAAGTGAGGAGGGGCCCCACATTCGGAATCATTTCGCGAAGGAAAGGCCATATATTTTCATAGACGACAGCCTGCTCCACCGGGTCGGTAAAAAGGGCTTGTCCCACCGGAATGGTGAGGAAAAGCATACTCACACCGATAATCGTGCGCACAGAAAACCTCCATCCGAGGAACACAAGCGCCAGTATGAGCAGTCCACCGTTGATAATGTAGTACGGCACCGTTGCCGGTATATTGGTGGCAAGCTGAATAATGGTTGTGACTCCGGCAAGGCCTCCGGAAGTGATATTCTGCGAAAGAATGAAGGCGGTCCACCCGAAGGTATAACTGACCACACCGGTAAAAATGATGATAAGCTCGCGTGCAACACGCCAAGCAGAACCGCTCTCCGACGGCAATTTAGTTTGAATTACTCCCATATTGTGTATGAATTTGTTTCTAAACTACAAAACGATATTAACGATGCGTCCGGGCACCACAATTACTTTCTTAGGTTGTTTTCCTTCGAGCCACCGTGCCGCTTCAGGCGCAGCAAGGGCTTCTTTTTCAACTTGTTTCTTATCGGCTTGAGCAGGCAAGGTGATTTTGAAGCGTACTTTTCCGTTGAAACTGACCGGATACACCGTTTCGGCTTCCACAAGCAACGCTTCGTTGCACTCGGGCCAAGTAGCATTTACGATGCTTGAGTTATGCCCCGCTTTCCGATAAAGCCAATCGGTTAGGTGTGGAGCAAAGGGCGAAAGAAGAATGAGCAAGGGTTCCAAAACGGCACGGCTACGACAGTTTTCGGCAACAAGATCGTTCAGCGCAATCATAAAGGCGGATATGGCTGTATTAAAGGATATACCTTCGATATCACCGGTAACCTTTTTAATCAGTTTATGTAGCGTTTTGAGCGCTTTTTCTGATGGTTTTTCGTCGGTTACCGCCCATTGATCCTCGTTCCAAAATAGGGCAAAAAACCGCTTTAGAAAGCGATGAACGCCCTCAATCCCCTGAGTATCCCACGGCTTACTCTGCTCCAATGGACCAAGGAACATAAGGTAAAGCCGCAAGGTATCTGCTCCGTAGCGATCAATCACATCGTCAGGATTAACCACATTGAACATGGATTTGCTCATTTTCTCTATAGCGGAGCCGCAACGATAGGTACCATCTTGCTCCAAAATGAAGTCGGCATCGCGATATTCTTCCCTCCAAGTGCGAAAAGCATCCATATCCAAGCGATCATCCTGTACCATACTGATATCCACATGTATGGCGGTTGTGTCGTATTGATCCTTCTGAGAAAATGTAACGAAGCGATTTGTATCCTTAATTCTGTATACAAAGCTGCTCTTTCCCTGAATCATTCCCTGATTCACCAAGCGTCTGAAGGGCTCGGGTTCGCATACCAATCCGAGATCATAAAGGAACATGCACCAAAAACGACTATACAAAAGGTGACCGGTAGCATGTTCGGTTCCGCCCACATATAGATCCACGTGACGCCAATACTTGTTAGCTTTTTCGCCAACCAACGCTTCGTTGTTGTGCGGATCCATATAGCGAAGATAATAGGCACTGCTTCCCGCGAAACCGGGCATAGTGCTTAATTCATAGGGATATCCCTCCTTTGTATGCCAATTTTCGGCTCTTCCGAGTGGAGGCGTACCGTCCTGCGAAGGCTTATAGCTATTGATTGGCGGCAATTCGAGGGGTAATTCGCTGTCGGGAAGCAGATTAGGCACTCCGTCGGCATCGTAGTAGATAGGGAAAGGCTCGCCCCAATAACGTTGCCGGCTGAATATAGCATCGCGCAAACGATAGGTAACGCGGCGCTTTCCTATCTTATTTTCTTCAATAAAGTCTAATAGTTTTTGCGTTGCTTCCGCAACAGACAGTCCTGAATAGGCACCGGAATGCACCAAGTGTCCCTCTTTTTCAGCGCGTGCATCGGTCCATTCGTCCGTATTGGTGGGTTGTTCCCCATCGGGACATATAACTTGTTGCACGGGCAGATCAAAATGTCGCGCAAAAGCGAAGTCGCGGCTATCGTGAGCGGCTACAGCCATCACGGCACCGGTACCGTATCCGGCGAGCACATAATCGGCAATCCAAATAGGTATAGGCTCACCGGTAAAAGGATGAACGGCATAAGCACCGGTAAAAACGCCTGACACTCGCCGATCCGCCATACGTTCACGCTCCGTTTTGCGCCGTGTTTCGGCTATATAGGCAGATACTTTATCGCGTTCGGCAGGCGTGGCAATTTGCTCCGCCAGCTCATGTTCAGGTGCCAAAACTAAGAAGGAAACGCCAAAAATAGTGTCTATTCGTGTAGTAAAGACGGCAATTTGCTCTTTCCTGTTCTGTAATTGGAAGTGCAACTCGGCACCTTCAGAGCGGCCGATCCAGTTGCGCTGTGTTTCTTTGAGCGCTTCGGTCCATTGCAAGTCTGTCAATCCCGATAAAAGTCGCTCTCCGTATGCAGAGATACGCAAGCACCATTGGGTCATTTTACGCTGTTCTACCGGATAACCGCCGCGTATACTCACGCCTTCGCTCACCTCGTCGTTGGCAAGTACGGTGCCCAAATCGGCGCACCAGTTCACCATCGATTCGCCCAAATAAGCCAACCGATAGTGCATCAGGAAGTCGCTTTTCGCTTTTTCGTCAAAACCATTCCACGTAGCGGCATCTATCTCTTCCGGAGCATCAGGCGCATAAGCGGTCAATCCGTTTGTGCCGTTTGCCTCGAGATGGCGTACCAAGTCAGCGATTGGACGCGCCTTTTGCGCCTTTGTGTCGTAGTAATGTTCAAAAAGACGGGCAAAAACCCACTGCGTCCAACGATAGTAAGCCGGATCAGAGGTAACCACTTCGCGCGACCAATCGAAACTAAATCCGATGCGGTCCAACTGTTTTCGGTAGCGAGCACTATTGATTCGGGTCGTTTCGGCGGGATGTTGCCCGGTTTGGATGGCATACTGTTCGGCCGGAAGACCAAAGGCATCGAAGCCCATTGGGTGTAACACGGAAAAACCGTTCAGCCGTTTATAGCGTGCATAGATATCCGAAGCCGTGTAGCCCAAGGGATGCCCCATATGAAGACCGGCTCCCGACGGATAGGGGAACATATCCAAAACGTAGTAAGCGGGCTTTGTTTCGTCCTCTTTTACCTTATACACTTCCTCGTTCCGCCACGCTTGTTGTATGGCAGGTTCAATCTCTCCAAATCGATACTCCATAGTTTCGTTTCGCTAACCGCCTGCAAAAGTAGCTATTTTGCCGCACAACTAAAGGAGAAATAAGGCTCATTGGGTATAAACCGTTGCCATTCATCGTCCATAGGGTCTATTTTCACGGGACAAAAGGTATATACATTTGCTACAAAACTTATATACCTTTCGTTTCAGAGGTATATACCTATCACTTGAAACGTATATAAGTTTCAGTTGAGACTACCCTACCCGGGATTAATTCTAAAGATGCGAGCGGTCAAAAAAGAGGAAGAGGTGCCGCCGAGATATCTAATGATCAGCTACACCTCTCCTGCATTCTGTCGGGATGACTAGATTCGAACTAGCGACCCCACGCCCCCCAGACGCGTACTCTAACCGGACTGAGCTACATCCCGAATGCGAATGCAAAGGTAATACTCTTTTTGTTTCTGACCAAACAATTACTACTTTGCAGGCTTTTTCCCCGCTTTTTTCAATGCATCGATGCGCTCCGCCATCTCTTTTGCCTCGTCCCGCAAACGCGCAGCTGCAAGGAAATCGAGTTTTTTAGCTGCTTCGTACATTTGGGTTCGACGTTCGTTGTAGAGCTTTTCAAGCTTTTCGAGCCCCAACTCATTTAGTAGTGGATCGGCAAAAGCGCCTTCATCCGGCTCTACATAAGCGGTGGCAGCATTACCCGTAACCCGTTCTTTAGCCAAACTAATCCCTGCTTTCACCGCGGCGCGCGGCGTTATGTGGTGCAATTTATTATATGCCAATTGTCGTTCGCGGCGGTTATTGGTGGCATCCATCATACGTTTCATTCCGTCACTCACCGTATCGGCATAAAGAATGACGCGTCCTTCGGGATGACGCGCTGCACGGCCTGCCGTTTGAGTAAGGGCGCGCTCTGAGCGTAAAAAGCCCTCTTTGTCCGCATCCAATATAGCCACTAAGGAAACTTCCGGTAGATCCAATCCTTCCCTGAGGAGATTTACACCGACCAAAACATCATATTTGCCTTTGCGCAACTCATCCAAAATGCGCACTCGATCCAATGTTTCCACGTCACTATGTATATATGCTGTAGCAACACCATAGCGCTGCAGATACTCGCTTAGTTCCTCAGCTTGGCGCTTGGTTAGCGTGGTAACGAGGGTTCGCTGACGTTTTTGCTTGCGCAGACGGATTTCCTCCATCAAATCGTCTATCTGGTATTCAGTAGGACGCACTTCAATTTGCGGATCCGGTAGCCCCGTTGGGCGTATAATCTGCTCTACAACAATTCCTTCGCTCTCTTCCAATTCGTACTCAGCAGGGGTTGCGCTGACAAAAATAGTGCTGTTTCGGAGCGCGGTAAACTCCTCAAACGTAAGAGGACGATTATCCAGTGCCGCAGGCAGACGGAAGCCGTATTCCACCAAACTGGTTTTACGCGAGCGATCGCCTCCATACATAGCTTTGATTTGTGGAATAGTTACGTGACTTTCGTCTATAACCAGTAGAAAATCACGAGGAAAGTAATCGAATAAGCAAAAGGGTCTTTCGCCGGCACTTCGCCCATCAAAGTAACGCGAGTAGTTCTCTATGCCGGTACAATACCCTATTTCACGCATCATTTCGAGGTCATAAGTAACGCGTTCATATAGACGTTTTGCCTCGAACATCTTACCCATACGTTCAAATGATGCTACTTGTACGTCCAAATCGTGCTTAATCTGCTCCAATGCATGGGCTGTTTGCTCCTTAGTTGTTACAAACAGATTAGCGGGATAGATATCCAAAGCGGTTAATTCGCCCGTAGAAACGCCTGAAACGGGATCAATCACTTCAATGGACTCAATCTCATCGTCAAAGAACAGAAGTCGATAGGCAATGCCGTCATATCCTTCCACCGCGGGAAAAACATCGATTGTATCGCCTTTTACACGGAATGTTCCACTCGTGAACTCGCTTTGCGTATTAGTGTAAAAAGCATTGGACAATAAACGCATAAGCGCGCCACGCTCAATTTGTTGCCCCACTTCCACGTGTACTACCGAAGCTGCGTAAGCATTCGGATCTGCCATACCGTACAAACAAGAAACACTGCTCACCACAATAACGTCCTTTCTGCCACTCAGCAGCGAAGCGGTTGTGCGTAAGCGAAGCTTTTCGATCTCCGCATTGATAGCCATATCCTTTTCTATATAGGTATCCGTAGTCGATATGTACGCTTCGGGCTGGTAATAATCGTAGTACGAGACGAAGTATTCCACGGCATTATTCGGGAAAAACGCCTTAAACTCGCCGTACAACTGCGCTGCAAGCGTTTTGTTGTGGCTAATTACCAACGTGGGACGTTCGGCTTGAGCAATCACATTGGCTATAGTAAATGTTTTGCCGCTCCCCGTAACACCGAGAAGCGTCTGCGCCGGCATTCCGGCACGTAAACCCTTTATCAGAGCTTCGATTGCTTCCGGTTGATCACCACTTGGTTCGTATTGTGCAGTGAGTTCGAACTTCATATCTGCAAAGATACAACCTCCGTAGCAAAATGATACTAATCAAGCCCGATACATCGGGTACAGCTTTCGTAACCACAAGGAGGAAGCATCGAATAGATATATACCTTTTTGAGAAAAAGGAGCTGTTTTGTTCCGAAACGGTTCGTTCCGATTCAAGGCTACGATACTTTGAAAAGATAGCCAATGCGTAAACGCTCGCCGAAAGGTATACAGGCGTGGCTTATTTGAGGATAAGCCTGCGCCAAACTAATAGGTTATTTGTTATCTTTGCAACGCAAGATACGGCAATATGTTTTGGAGAAAACGCGCAAAAGAACGCCCCGATGTGGAAACAGAGGGGTATAATGAGGAAACATCCGGATATAATAATCCGGGTTCAATACAGTCAGACGAACATGCAGAAGGGGGCAAACGTGTGTACGTAAGCCGCATAATTGGTCTTTTTAACCGGCATTGGTGGATGATGTATGCACTGGCGGCTCTCTTTTTCGTCCTATTTTCCCTTATTTTAGGTCCTGACAGTTTGTCCGTTCATGCACAGTATTCACGTCGGATTGACGATCTCAAGCAAGCATTGAAAGAGGAAAATGAAGCTTTTGTACGGGATAGTTTACGATTGGAAGGTGTACGGAACAGCGATTTGGATGCATTGGAACGTGAAGCACGGGAACGATTTAAGATGAAATGTGCTAACGAGCTGGTGTTCATTCTGGAAGATAGCACTACACATAAGCGTTAAATGACGTGGTAACAAACGCAAAGGCGGATAAAAAGAGGATTTTTAGCGCAAGCAATCGTTACGGACATATAGGGTTATTAAGGGTAATACCCCCCAATACATTTCTATATTCTTTCACGTTGCAAGCTAACCGAAACACCTCTTATCACTTGTGTAACATGATTAGTACAAATATGCTTTCGTTCTCATCGAAACCGGCCCGATACAAGCAATAGAGAAAAATGAACAACCAAACACTTAACAGACTCAAAAACACGCTCTTCGTTGTGGGAAGCCTGCTCCTTTTAATCGGTGTAGGTACGTCCGTTTTCGTTGATAAAACCCCATTTTCGGGTTGGATACTTCTGTTCGGAGGAATCGCCTATACCTTTTCCTTTCTACTTCGTGCTCCGGAACAGGGAAACGACGCTACACGCCCGGAAGCAAACAAACGAATCCATTTGCGCGAAAAACGGTGGCGAACGATAGCTATAATCGCCGGCTTCTTTTGGATATTTGCTGCCGTTATGCTGATCGTAGGCCAAAGTTCGTGGTCTGTATGGGCTGTGGTCGGCACGGTTTTCTATATTAATGGCAATCTGTGCCTCACTTTTCTGAAAAGATAGCAATATGAACGGCAAACATCCACTTTCAAGCTCACAAAAGCCACCTATCTATCGACTCCGTGCAGAAGAGGCAACTACACTCTCAGAGCTACTCCGCACGATTAAGCCACCATTGAGCAATCAGCGTATCAAACAGTTTCTTGCCAAAAGATGCGTTACCATTAACGGGAAAGTGGTTACACGCTATGATTCGCCTATAGTTCCCGGAAATCTTATAGAGGTATTTGCCCGTGGACTTCCGGATTCGTTTCGGCATCCTTTAGCAGAGGAGTTGTGGCGCGACGAGCATTTGATTTTAGTAGAGAAACGCGCCGGATTGCCAACAATAGCGAAAGGAGGTATGAAAGGTGATACCCTTTACCGCTTGGTTGCGGCTCATGAAAAAGCAACAGATCCGCGTGCGAAAATCTTTTTACTAAACCGGTTGGATGGTGCTACGCGCGGATTGATCCTTTTTGCTCGTTCTCGCGAAGTACAACAGACGATTTTAGCCGACTGGACGCGCTACATTCCGGAACAAACGTTCATTGCCGTAGTAGAAGGAATACTTTTCCCCCGAAAGGGACAAATAACAAAACCGAAAGAGGGAAGTGAACGCGCCGCCACAACAGAATACAGCGTATTGGGATATGGAGCGTGGTGTACACTAATGGAATTACGTCTTTTGGGGCGTCATAACGCCATCCGTACAACACTTAAAGCCTCGGGACACGCTATTTTGGGAGATCAGCACGAACACGTCATCCTCACTTATTCCAAAGGCCTCGCTTTCTACCAAAAACAACTGACGCTCATACACCCCGAAACGGGGAAAGAAATGCGCTTCACGTCCGCCCAAAATGAGAATTTTGACGCTCTTTTGCGCAAAATACCGACAAGAAAACAACGTGCCGCTATTGCCCTGTTAGAGGAACAAAAGGCAGAAAACAATAGAAAAGAATAGAGTTAATCATATGAAGTCTAACCGATTGACCCCAATACTCCTTGTATTATTCGCGCTACTACCCTTCTCGCGTGTTAATGCTCAGCTATACGACGATGTAATCAAGTGGAGTGCCTCTATTGAAGAAACAGCGAAAGAGGAGAAAACGCTCGTTCTTACCGCAAAAATAGAGCCCGGTTGGCATATGTACGACCGTAATCTTCCCGAGGGAGGACCGAATTCAACCGAGTTTCTCTTCAACACGTTGCGTGGAGCGGAACGGATTGGTGATTTTGAAGCTGACCGCGCTCCGGAGGAAAGCTACGATCAACAGTTCCAAATGAAACTGAGATGGTTCCAAACAAAAGTGGTTTTTCGGCAAAAATTGCGTGTTACTGATGCCGATAATTTTGCACTGGTAGTAGAAACAAGAGCGCAGGCTTGCAACGACGAAACCTGTTTGGCTCCATCAGGAGAAAAGTTCTCTTTTGGGGCAGAAACGGTAGCAGAAGCCGATACAACCACTGCTGCACTCACATTTACGCCTCTTGACGAAACGGAAACAGATAACGCCAAAATCTATGAACCGGTCACTGATGTGCTTCAAGCCTATGGAGACGTTTCCATGCGTCAGGCAAACAGCTCACTTTGGATGATTTTCCTATTCGGATTCCTCGGTGGGCTAATTGCACTACTCACCCCTTGCGTTTGGCCGATGATACCCATGACGGTCAGCTTCTTCCTCAAAAGAACAAAAAAGAGACGTGAAGCCATACGGGACGCACTCATTTACGGCATAGCAATTATTGTCATTTACCTCGTTTTAGGCGTAGCAATCACTCTTCTTTTCGGAGCAAGTGCGCTGAATAGCCTTTCGACTAACGCCATTTTCAACCTAATTTTCTTTGCATTACTGGTCTTTTTCGCCGTTTCCTTCTTTGGAGCATTCGAAATTGTTCTACCGTCTCGCTGGACTAACCGCATTGATAGTAAGGCCGATAGTACTCGTGGCGCGCTCAGCATCTTCTTTATGGCGTTTACATTAGTACTTGTTTCATTTTCCTGTACGGGACCAATAATCGGAACTTTACTTGTGCAAGCTGCTTCGATGGGGCAGATTTTGGGACCAATGATAGGTATGTTCGGATTTGCCATAGCTCTGGCTCTTCCGTTTAGCCTATTTGCCGTCTTCCCTCATTGGTTACAAAGCATGCCTAAGAGCGGAGGATGGCTCAATTCGGTTAAAGTAGTGATGGCATTCTTGGAACTTGCCTTGTCGCTAAAATTCCTTTCTGTAGCCGATTTAGCATACGGATGGGGCATTTTGGATCGTGAAACCTTCCTCGCTCTATGGATAGTTATATTCTTTTTACTCGGTGTTTATCTATTGGGAAAGATTCGTTTCCCACACGATACGCCTTTGGAGAAGATAGGAGTGGGAAGGTTTTTCCTTGCTGTAATATCCCTTTCTTTTGCCGTATATATGGTGCCGGGCTTATGGGGCGCACCGCTTCGGGCAATAAGTGCCTTTTCACCACCTGCTTATACGCAGGATTTCAACCTTTACGAGGGTAACGTTCACGCACAGTTTGATGATTTTGAGGAAGGAATGCGATATGCAGAGAAGCAAAACAAGCCTGTTTTGATCGATTTCTCCGGATTTGGCTGTGTAAACTGCCGTGAAATGGAGAACAATGTATGGATCGATCCGAGAGTAAAAAAGATCTTAGAACAGGATTATGTACTGATTACACTAATCGTGGACGATAAGACTGCCTTACCGGAACCAATTGTCGTGGATGATGCCGGAAAGAAACGCACGCTTCGGACTATAGGCGATAAGTGGAGCTACCTGCAACGCACAAAATTTGGAGCAAGTTCGCAACCTTTCTATATACCTGTGGATCACAACGGGATACCCTTGAGTGCCTCCTATAAACGCGACTTAAACGTGCAACGCTATATAGATTTTCTCCAAAGCGGACTGAAAGAGTACAAAGAAAGAACGGATAACGGCAAGCCCGTTCCCGGAAGAAACCAATGAATAACAAGGCTAATAAAGTAGACGCATTTGCGCGTTTGCTCGATGTTCTGGATATGTTGCGCACGCATTGTCCTTGGGATAAAAAGCAAACGAACGCTTCTTTGCGTACAAATACCATTGAGGAGGTGCACGAACTATCGGAAGCGTTACTCAGCAACAATACTACAGAAGAGAAAAAAGAGCTGGGTGACGTATTGTTGCACATCGTTTTCTACGCAAAAATAGCCGAAGAACAGGGCAAATTCGATATTGCCGATGTTTGCAACACTCTGTGCAACAAGCTCATTTTTCGCCATCCCCACATTTATGGCAATGCACAAGCCGATTCGGCGGAAGCGGTTGTTAATCAGTGGGAACGGGTCAAACAGGTAGAAAAAGGTGGTAATAAAACGTTACTGAGCGGTGTTCCCTCCTCCCTTCCATCACTTGTAAAAGCATACCGGATTAGCGAAAAGGCTGCTGCAGTAGGTTTTGATTGGAAAGAACGCACCGAGGTGTGGCAAAAAGTGGCGGAAGAACGTACCGAATTGGACCAAGCTATTGCCCAAAATGATCCCGATGCCATGGAAGCTGAGATGGGCGATTTGCTCTTCGCAATTGTAAATGCGGCGCGACTTTATGGAATAAATCCGGATACGGCATTAGAACGTACAAACCGTAAGTTTACTTACCGAATCGGCTTCGCTGAAGAAAAAGCACGACAAAAGGGACTCAAATTGAGCGACCTAACGTTGGACGAGATGGAAACGCTATGGCAGGAAGCGAAAAAGAGCGAAAAGAACAGGAACTAACTACATACAACCCCTGTCCCATATGTAGTGGCACTACCTACAGTAAGGTTGGGGAAGCTCGGGATGAGTTAGTTTCCCAGCGCATTTTTCCCCTTCTGAGGTGCGAAAAGTGCGGTATGCTCGTTACTGGGGATGCACCGGTACCTTCGGAACTTGGTTCTTTTTACCGAAACAAGGCGTATATCTCGCATAGCGACACGCATCGCGGTCTAACCAACCATCTCTATCATTGGGTGCGCCATCGCACCTTACGAAGCAAATACAAGCTTATTGACCGATTGAGCAAAGGGCAGAAAGGAGGCCTAATAGTAGATGTTGGTGCCGGAACCGGCTTTTTTGCTGCCTATATGCAGCAAAAAGGCTATCGCGTGCACTGCATTGAACAGGATGCCGAGGCACGCAGTTTTATTGAGAAAAAGCATCATCTTGCCACAAGTCCCTATTTGAAAGAGGCACAGTTACCTCGTGCCGGAGTCAATTTTATTACTCTTTGGCATGTTCTGGAGCATATTCCTGATCTGAAAGAGCATTTTGCTCTATTCCGTAAGCTACTAACGGCAGATGGAACTTTGATACTGGCATTGCCTAACCACACTTCTTGGGATGCAAAGCACTATAGCTGTTCTTGGGCCGCCTACGATGTACCACGTCATTTGTGGCATTTCGCTCCCGAGCATATCTGTCGTTTGGCGCAAAACGAAGGATTTCGGCTGATTGAAAAGCACCCAATGCCGTTTGATGCGTACTATATTTCGCTTCTAAGTGAACAACAACGAGGGCGCAAAGGTATATGGGGCTATTTCCGCGCTTTCTATACAGGACTGCGGTCTAACTATGCCGCACGCCGCAACCCCACGGAGGCGAGTTCTCTCATTTATGTATTTAAGCTTGCCTAATACCCTATGAAGCATCGCATTAGTCGACTTCTTTACACATTGTTCAGTATCTCGTTTTGCTTAACGACCTATGCACAAACGGGCTCAACCCGTATTTCACCTTGGTTTTACTCTGTTTCCGCCACAGGCTTTTTCCGAAACAACGAGTACAAGGAGCCGTTCGGAATCGGCTACACTTTGCCGGGGTATCGCCTTTCAGGGACTGTTGGTTATCAAAAGGATAAATGGGAAGTTTCCCTTGGTGGATTCCTTTTGGGCTATTTTGGAGCACAAAGCTATCCACAGCTTGCCTATGGGAGCTCTTTTACTAATATCAGCGACAGCACACGAAGGAAGAACGCCCTACCCTTCTTCCGACCCATTTTTCAAATTAAAACCTACATCGGCAAGGAAATGATGGTACAAATCGGCTCAAGCGATGCGGATCATCAACTTCCGGATGCTCTTTATAACAAGGAACTTCGCTATACGGCTTTCCCCGAACAGGGAGTTCGTTTTAGGGGAGAATGGCGGTTTTTACTCTTAGATACGTGGGTTGATTGGCAAAACTTCATTTTTCCGCGAGATAACCATCAGGAGCTTTTTACCTTTGGATTAGCAGCTTCCGTCCCATTTCACCTCTCCACAACGCAAAAACTAACTGTAGCGGTGAAAAGCATTGGTACCCATCGTGGAGGTGAAGTATATAACATTCAACCGGGAGAAACAGCGCAAACAAGGCTGGCTGCCGCTTTGGGAGCAGAATGGTGCTATATGATTCATCCAAACGCATCAATAGGGTTGAGCGGCTATGGGTTACTTTCTGCTTCCTCACGGCATTCGCGTCCCAACGGCTTAGGTATAGATGTTACCCTACAAGGCCGTTGGAAAGGTATAGACGCAGCGATAGAAGGTTGGTACGGCAGCAACTATTACGCTACTTGGAGTGGACCTTTTTATAATGCACTAAACACAGCGAGCAACAAAACGCGCTTTATGCGTCTGTTGCTCGCTTATCAATTGTACCAAAATGAGCAGTTTGGACTTCGCTTACAAGGAGATGCGTGGCTACACCCGGGTGGCTCATTTAGTCACGCAATCGCCCTCTACATGAGTGCCAAACTCTAATATTCGTCTTCGTTGAAGAAGAAATCTTCGTTGCGCGGATAATCCGGCCAAATATCTTCTATAGAGTCATACACCTCCCCATCCTCATCAATTTCGGAAAGATTCTCAATCAATTCGAGCGGAGCACCGCTTCTTTGCGCGTAATCAATGAGTTCTTCTTTGGTGGCAGGCCATGGAGCATCGTCCAAACGCGAAGCTAATTCAAGGGTCCAGTACATACTTTTTCTCTCACACTAATAGGTTTTGTTCGCCATTTTGCCGCCTATGTGCGGTAAACGGCTGCAAAAATAGTATTATCTATTCGGAAAAACAATTTGGACTCCATAAAACCTCAGGTTCACCCGATCGGTGTGCCGCCATACGCGCATAAACAAAGAGCAAATCGCTCAGTCTGTTCATAAAACGCATATTAGGTTCGGCTATCGTTAATGCACGCTCCTCTTCGGGAACCAAATCCATCAAACGGACAATTTCGCGCTCTGCTCTGCGACAAACCGTACGCGCCAAATGAGCCGTAGATGCCATCCGTCCGCCTCCCGGGAGAATAAATCCTTTCATAGGTGGCAGAGAGGCATCGTACTCATCAATAGCACTTTCGAGCTGATGTACCACACTTTCCGGCAAAGCAAAACGTTGTTTTACGGAAATATCTTCGGGCAAAGTTGCCAGGTCGCTCCCTATAACGAAGAGCGCATTCTGTATCATTACAAAGAGCCCTCGGTCTGATTCGGGCATTTCCTCTGCAAGAAGTATTCCGATGAGTGAGTTCAATTCGTCCACTGTACCATAGGAAACGAGTCGCTGATCACCTTTGCTCACTCTCTGTCCCCCAACCAATGAGGTTGTTCCTTTATCGCCCTTGGCGGTATATAATCTGCTTTTCTTGCTCATGATCGCTATCTTGTTCGCTTTTAGTCACTTTATTCTCTTTCCAAAGGTAGTAAAAAATGGCTGTGAACGCTTTGTTTTCAAGCAAAGAAAACTGAGAAGCAGCCACAAATCAGGAAAATCCTCCCCAACACTACCCTATTTTTCACAAGAACATATAAGACGTTTAAGAACCGACGAGAATTGATCTAAAGAAACCTATGGTAATGCCTAATGGAACAACTATGTATCATATTGAACAACAGTGTGTTCGCAATAGAAACTGTATGGCAACATCATGAAACAACGAATATTTTACGCGGCAACGTAGGGTTGTTCCACAACAAAGAGAGCGAGGGTAATAACTGCACGATAGTCCGCGCGTTTACCCTATTTGCTACGCGACAAGCGTTGCGAAGTGAACTTTGAGTAAGAACGAGCAAATGTTCCTTATTCAGAGAGCCTTCGAAGCTCTTTCCGCATATGAACATTCTGTTCGGAGCAGCAGATGAGTGCGGTCCGGATACTGCTCTTTCCGGATGCTCCCGGAGCTGTCGTATGGTTCGAGCCATAGTATACGACAAGTCACCGGAAGCATCAATTTGAGCCACTGAGTAGTACACTGCTATGCGCCAAACTGCCCATGCAGAACGCTTCTGCGCATCGTCAGCAAAAGGCGTCCGCTCTTGTAACCAAGCCGTTCGGTAAAATTCGTAACGCGGATCCCAAACTTCCGTAACCAACTGATACAGAAAGGGAGAATGAATACCGTGTCCGAATGTGGTAAGGGGAGCCTTGAGCCAAGCTCCAAGACGCTGCCTTAAGCCGAAACGTCTGCTTGTCACTATCCGCGTTGCTGTCCTCGCTCGACTATTTTCTGCTGCAGTGCGCCAACCAAGTCTCGTCGTTTAGTTTGTAGAAGATCTCCAAACTACCCGTACTGCTTATAGAAACCGTATTACTACTTGTTTCGGCGTCCTTCAAAACAAAGTTGTCATTACCCTTTCCAACCATCGGTATTCCGTTCAATGCCGGAATGTTTTCGGAGAATGTAAAGTAGAAGTTGTCACCTCGGCGTGTTACGGTTACCGAACCGTTTCCTCCCTGTATCTTCTGAATACCCTTGTTGTACCCTACTTTACCCGAATAGGTACCGATAAACTGCTCGTCTTGAGGCTCGGGAGAACAAGCAATTGCGCAAATAATAACCGCTACCAGCGCACACGCGATTTTGAGTTTCTGTTTCATGATCCTTACTCTTTCTATGTTCCTAATACTCTTTTGCTCCTTTGAGCTGCGCACTGTAACCAACCAGCAAGCATCTTGTTCCCTGCCTGCAAGGGGAGCGCACTACTCAAAGAAAGCATCGCGCGACAAAGATAACGAAACTGCTGACACGAAAGGTATACCTCCCGAGTGAAACCTATATACCTATCAACTGAAACTTATATACCTATCAACTGAAACCTATATACCTTTTTAGATTGACGTTGTGGCTTGTGCGTGCAGGGATTTACCTATCATTATGATATGATAGTGGAGAGTTGAGAATATGTCTGCATTTTCTTTTGCTCATATCGCATATCACCGCTCCATTCTCATTATTGTTCCGAATGGTTCTATGCGTCCATAGTTCTCCTTTTCATCATCCGGACAACAACAGAAAACGAACTTCGTACCCACTCAGGGGCACTCTATTGGCATGAGAATGGGGTTATTCTTTCAGAAAGCAGAAAAGATATGTTGATTTTGCAATCATTAGATGGCAAAATAGGACATTATAGAGTTCAAAGAAAGACCATTGGTCACTATTTGTAGGTATTAAAAAAAGATTGTGTACCTTTGGTTCGGTAATGTTACGGCAAAGTAACACCCTATGAAAAGAGAAAGAGACTAACAGAACTTAGGAGAGAAAATATGGCAAAAGTAAGAGGAGCAATCGTAGTCAACGAGCAGCGTTGCAAAGGATGCAACTTGTGCGTTGTGGCATGCCCGACCAATACGATCTCGCTACATCCAACGGAAATGAACGACAAAGGGTATCACTATTGTTACATGAGCAATCCGGAAGCCTGCATCGGTTGTGCAAGCTGCGGAATGGTATGCCCTGATGGTTGCATTACCGTATATAAGGTAAAGCTTTAAATCTAAGAAAAGAACAGAGAGAAAAAGGACATAACGCAATATGGCGAAAGAAGTAAAACTAATGAAAGGTAACGAAGCACTCGCACATGCGGCTATTCGTGCCGGCATGGACGGATACTTTGGTTACCCCATCACACCTCAGTCTGAGGTATTAGAAACGCTTACTGCCGAAAACCCGGAAGAAATTACCGGAATGGTAGTACTTCAGGCAGAAAGCGAAGTAGCTTCCATCAATATGGTATATGGAGGTGCAGGCAGCGGGAAAAAGGTTATGACCAGCTCCAGTAGCCCAGGCATCAGCTTGATGTCCGAGGGGATCAGCTATTTGGCCGGTGCCGAACTGCCTTGCCTCGTAGTAAACGTTATGCGTGGGGGCCCCGGTCTCGGAACCATTCAGCCCAGTCAGGCGGATTATTTCCAAATGACGAAGGGTGGCGGACATGGTGACTATCGGCTGATTGTATTGGCACCCAACTCCGTACAGGAAATGGTCGATTTTGTAGATCTTGGCATAGAACTTGCATTTAAGTATCGGAACCCGGCCGTAATCCTCGCTGACGGTATTATTGGTCAGATGATGGAAAAAGTTACTCTGCCCGATTTCAAACCGCGTCGTACGGACGAAGAAATTAAGAAAGAATGCCCCTGGGCAACCACTGGTGCTAAAGACGGAAAACGACACATCATCACTTCGCTGGAACTTGATTCTGCCGTGATGGAAAAGAATAACGAACGTTTCCAGGAAAAGTATCGCAAGATTGAGGAAAACGAAGTGCGCGTTGAAGAATATATGACGGAAGATGCCGACTATATTCTCGTTGCATTCGGCTCCTCAGCACGTATTTGCCAAAAGGTGGTACAGATTGGTCGTGCAGAAGGAATAAAGATAGGATTGGTTCGTCCGATTACTCTTTGGCCCTTCCCCTACGATACGATTAGTAAACTTTCAAAGAGCTGCAAGGGAATGCTCTCCGTAGAACTTAATGCCGGTCAGATGGTTGAAGACGTAAGGCTTGGAGCTGAAGGACGCGTTCCTGTTGAACACTACGGACGTATGGGCGGTATGCTCTTCTCACCGGAAGAAGTTCTGGATGCACTGAAGGAAAAGATTATCAACAGATAAGTAAGAATAGGTCGTAACCCGTGCTAAGCATTGCAAGTGACAATGAGCTACGTTAGGAACAGAGCCACAAAAAAGCGTGACAAATGGGTAGGAGTATTGGATGTACTCTTTTATCTCTTTGCCATTGCTATGGTAGTTATTTTCTTCCTGACGCGTCGCTCTGCTCCTTGGGCTTTCCTCTATGCCGGAGGGGCCGCATTAGTAGCACGCGTGGCCGGGTACATTGTCAGACAAAGTAAACGATAAGGACTATGGATACAACGATAGACATTAAAGAAATCATCAAGCCTGAGAACTTGGTGTATCAGAAGCCGCGGCTTCTTAACAATAATACAATGCACTACTGTCCGGGCTGTAGCCACGGCGTAGTACATAAGTTGGTGGCAGATGTAATTGACGAAATGGGTATGGCAGAGGATTCCATCGGTATCGCACCCGTTGGATGCTCCGTATTCGCCTACAACTACATCGATATTGACTGGCAGGAGGCGGCTCATGGACGCGCTCCCGCTTTGGCTACCGCTATTAAGCGTTTGAACCCGGGGAAACTCGTCTTTACCTATCAAGGAGACGGAGACCTTTCCGCTATTGGTACTGCTGAAACACTGCACGCCTGCAACCGCGGTGAAAATATCGTTATCATCTTCATAAACAATGCTATTTATGGGATGACCGGTGGACAGATGAGCCCTTGCACACTCCTCGGAATGAAAACAACCACTTCCCCTTATGGTCGTCAGGCGGATAAGCAGGGATATCCCTTTGTTATCTCCAATCTGCTTGCTCAGTTGGATGGTACTTGCTATGTAACGCGCCAATCGGTACATAACGTTGGTGCCGTTCGTAAGGCGAAAACCGCACTACGCAAAGCTTTCGAAAACTCGATGGCCAAAAAGGGAACTTCAGTTGTTGAGTTCGTTTCAACCTGTAATACGGGATGGAAAATGAGCCCTGCAAAAGCCAACGAATGGATGGCAGAACATATGACTGCCAAGTATCAGTTGGGTGATCTTAAGGATGAATAAGCCGACAAGGCGTTTTTAGAAGGAATTGGTAATGACCTACGAAATTATTATCGCCGGCTTTGGGGGACAGGGAGTCCTCTCTATGGGCAAGATAATCGCCTACTCCGGTATGATGGAAGACAAGGAAGTGAGCTGGATGCCTTCCTACGGACCCGAACAGCGCGGAGGTACCTCTAACGTTACGGTAATCGTAAGTGACGAGAAGGTTAGCTCGCCCGTACTGAACAGCTACGACATTGTAATTGCACTCAACCAACCATCTTTGGACAAGTTTGCCCCTAGAGTGAAGAAAAATGGCATCCTTATTTACGAACCCAATGGTATTCATACTATGACGGAACGTAAGGATATCAATATCTACGAAGTGGATGCCACCGAATTAGCACTCGAATTGGGAAATGAGAAATCATTCAATATGATCATCCTCGGCGGATTGCTTAAGTTGGTGCCCTTTGTAAAGTACGAAAGCGTAATTGCAGGGTTGAAGAAATCGCTTCCCGAACGCCACCACAAGCTTATTCCTATGAATGAGCAGGCGATTAAGCGCGGAATGGATAGCATCAAGCAGATACGTGTAGCTGAATAAAGCATTTAACGCGGGCAGAACCTTGCGAACAAACGCAAAGTCTTGCTTTAGTTGAATCCTTAATAGAGTTATTGCAGCCCGAGCTCCTAATTTGGAACTCGGGCTCTACATTTGTTCCTCTTTTTTACCGGAGAACTCGTATTTCTTTACATCGGATACAACCAAACAACATCCAACATTATAAGTCACATCTGCAGCTTATTCGTTGTTTACTGTGTAAATATACGAACCGAGAAGTATCTTCTATTCTATTAAGAACTTCTCGTACTGATACAGCGCGGGAATAGGAGCATTATCATTGATAATTTACGATATCATCCATTCCTTTATTTCTTCAAACTCCCTCTCTTGTACGTTAGTTCCCCATTTCCATAGCATACTTTTTGGATGGAAACAACAGCACAACCCTATCCTAGTAGTGAGAATAATAAGAATAATGCCGAGATCTACCATAGTTCTTTGCTACACAGATACCACCCAACTAAGAAACAAGAGGATAAAAACTTCTCTGTAAGCGACAAAAAATCTATAGTGAAGTAGCGAGAGAGGGACTTGAACCCTCGACCTCATGATTATGAATCATGCGCTCTAACCAGCTGAGCTATCTCGCCATCGTACGCTCCGACGCATACACTTGTCCGGAAGCGTGGTGCAAAGGTACGAAAAGAATCGATACAAACAAGCATAAATGTCGATTAAAACGACCATAACACTAACCAAACCTATGCACAGCTCAGCGTTTCAATAGTGCTCTTTTCGCCAATAGTACTGAACAGCTCTTAAGAAAGCATCTGTAAATCAGAAGGAATCAATCCATCGGCATGCAAATTAGCACTACCTATTTCTCCACTCCAAATAATGATCCAATCCCATCAATGCCAACTTTCTCTCATTCCTTCGTTTATAGAGGTAAAAATCCTCTGAGGAAAGGAGCTCAGGAGGGCGCTTTCTCAGTCTTAATTCGTTTATAAAGAACAAAATAGAGTATGATGGCGAAAAGTTCCAAAAGGACAGTTATTATTGCGATAAGGGATGTTTTCTGCAGATCGTACAGCCTTCCCATTAGAAGGGAACCGAAAAGCAGGGCTAATCCATAGATCGTATTGAACAAACCAAACCCAATTCCGCGCTTTCGGAACGGCGTAATATCCGCAATTGCCGATCGCATTACCGTTTCGTGCACGCCTAAAACAATGCCCATAAGCACCATTCCAATCCAAATAAACGTATTTGTGTGCGAAAAGGTAAGGATCGGTAGGAATGCCGTCAGAACCGGAACTATCAGCAAAACCAATATTCCCGCTGATTTACGCCCTGTTTTGCGCTTCATTCGGTCGTATAATTTGCCGATAGCGATCGCCACAAGCGCATCCACAGCCATAGCCACAGCATAAAGAATAGGAATCACACTATCGGGAACAATCTGCTTCACTTTGAGGTGATAGCCCACTATGCTAAAGTTGATGAGTCCGAATGCGGCAAAGAAAGTAAATGCCGAGTAGATCCAAAATATAGGTTGTAATCGTACCGGTGGGGCATTCACCTCAACTTTAGGCGTAAGATCTGCACGAACAAAGCGTTGATGTACCCAAATGAGTACAACCATTAAGAGGAGAAACGGGATCAGAAGCAACCGATAGCCTATCTGAAATGCATCAATAGTACTTCGGTCTAAAATGGAAAAAAGCGCAGTAAAGAGCAAAGGTCCAAGAAAAGCTCCTAACTGGTCTAAGGCTTCCTGGATGCCAAAGGCGTATCCCAAACCGATTTCGCCCTCAGCCACAGCAGAAAGGAGAGTATCCTTGGCAGGGCTTCGCAATGCTTTTCCTACACGTTCAAGCAGAATAAATGTATACAACCAGCCCCAAGCCGTGGTTACCCCCATAAGTGGAATAACCAAATGGACACCATAACCAATAAAAAGAAACAGCCAATACCTCCCACTTCTATCAAGAAGCGATCCAAAAAGGAGCCGTAATGCGTACCCCAAGAACTCCCCTATTCCGAACACCAACCCCACTTGCGTAGCGGTTAGTCCAACCAAACTGAGGTACTGCCCGTTTACGCTTCGTGCAGATTCGTGCACTAAATCGCCGAGCATGCTAATCACGCCAAACAGAATGACGATAGTTAATGCCGGCGAGAGATATCGTTTTCTACGAAATTTACCGGATGTATTCATCTTTCACTTCCTTATCCTCAAGTGGCAACTCGTTCTCCCCACTGCAAAGGTACCCTTTTACCCGCTCAGATAGCGATTGGTTCTTTTGTGTGGAAACGTAACATTGAATTGATCTTGTGCCTCCCTTGCATAATTTACTACCATTATTAAGCGACAAAGAAGGACTCTTTCATATCATACCTACATAACATTAGTTGTTCGTGTCTAGTTATTCGTTTCGGGAGATATTTCTTTCGCTAACGTTAGTAGCCATTTCCCTTTTCAGAGGGCTCGGGTTAGCGGGAGCAGAGCTTCGCTCTCTTTTGCTCTGTACGTCCTTTCTTTTCGCTCGCGGCATCGTACTTTCGCAATTGTTTATACGTACAAGCTCAAGTATTTGTACGTACCTATTCGACAAATTGTTTAAAGAATTTGTACGAATCATTTTAAGTACGCGTATAAATTCTTTAAGCAGTTTATATAAATCCTTTAAAGGATTTATTGAGGAGGTATATACAAATGGTTGCGGAAGTACGTATAAATGATTGAAAAGGTACGTAGAAGAATTTGATAAGAAACGCTTGAGTGGCCGGTTAAGTACGAGTAAAGAGTTATGCACGTGCGGATAAGTGGTCAGTAAGAATAGGATGACGGGAAAGAAAAGTCAGATGCGGTTGTCGAAAGTAAAAGGAAGATGGTAAAGGTTGCACAAAAGATATGCCTACACGTCTGCGTAGATGCGTTCTCTTATGTTTGGAGCTGTGCGAGAAAGCAGTGTGTAACGCGCACTTACGTTTGTATAGATGCGCTCCGCCCGTTCAAGATTATCCTAATGCGGGCGCTGATGGCGCGGTTGAAGGGGATGAGGGCTCTTTCCACAGCCACACCGCCCAAACGGAGAGGACAAAGGGGGCGGTCAGCGGAATGGCATGCAGATGCATAGCCAGCAGCTGCACGGCAACCGACAACACTACCGAGAGCAAGGCTCGAAGCAACGGACGATGCGCTACGTCTGCCCAATAGAGCGCACACAGCACTGCGTTGTAGCCTAGCAGTCCCTCACGCCACATCGGTTGCGGCACTATAGGAATCAGGAGCATCGGCAACAAAGCCGCCGCCAGCGCATATAGTGCTTTGCGACGCGATACCGAGAGAATCGCCACAAAGAAGAGCAATCCGGAGAGCGCATTAGCCTGAAACATCACCTGTCCAAAGCTATCGGCGGGCACTCGGAGGTAGGGATACGGCTCTGCCGAAGGTGCAGTGGAGGTCAATCGTCCCATAGCTTCCGGAGCAACAGCACTGATAAGAAGTAGCGCCCACACGGCGATAATGAAAGGCGCGGTTAATCCGGGCAAACGAGTTCGCTTCCGAAAGCAGTATGCTATAGGGGTTGACGCTGCGGCTCCCACTATTACGAAGAGAAGCGAAAGCCAACCGATCGCCCAATAAACCCCTACGGCAATGCCCACCAAAACACCGTTAAATCCGTAAAGACCATCCTCAATCTCCCGACGCTCATAGCCACAAAGAGAAGCGGTCATACGGGCAACAGCCGCTCCCAGCAGAGCCATCAGTGCCTGCCGCCACGAGTTACAGGCAATCCCGATAAGAATTAGCGCGCCCGAGAGAGCTTTATTAATGAGAAACACTTGGCTGACGCCCCTCAAGAGGGTAATCAGTTCCTTATACAGATTAGGATAAAGCAGCTTCTTCATTGCAAGGATGTGTTGATTAAACGGAAACTTTACGCGATGAGGTTAGTGAATGTGGTTGCGAAGTAACGATCTCTTTTCGGGGGTAAAGCATCGGTAGCCGATAAAGAGCGAGATGCCTAAGAGCGATAGGTTTATGACGTCTCTTTCCGAAAAGGCAGTAAGCTCCGCCACCGTATGGGGAGACGCCAAATAGGTAAGCGTCGTAAAGGGCAGATACTTGCCGGCACCATTCTTTCCGAGGTATCCGAAGATAGATCCGGCAGGGATCTCCAGATCCACACCACGCAGTATGGCTTTGCTCTGATAGGCAAAGTGCAATCCTCTTATCGAGAGAATACTATCCGAAGAAGGCTCGTTCTTTCTTGCTATCTGCTCACTCATTCCTCTAACTTCACGCTTCAATAGCGGATTCGGCGACAATATTACGAAGAATAATTGGAACTATCCTACCCATCCAAGCACCAGAAACAGACGATTGACGGAAACGTACCGCCAAACAGCCCCTATATCCGTAGACGCACGACGCAAGACAATCCGTCAAGGAAAGATACGCTTCACGACAAGGTTGCTCGCCATCCGATGAAACTCATATACCTTTTGCGCAAGACGTATATACCTATCGATCGAAACATCTATACCTTTTGATGGAAACATCTATACCTATCGCCCGATGCATCTATACCAACGTACCTACGCCGATAGAACGTGTAGCCAAACTCAACAAGAAGTTTAGGAAACAATATGGTGGCTGCGCCGATTAGCTCGGGGCGCTTTGGGAGAAGAGGCTGAAGTTAACGGCGCTATAGGAACGATGCAGGATAAACTGCGAATTGGCAGAAAAATCGTACTCCTTGGGATGCTCCAGAATCAAAATACCGGTGGGAGCAAGCAATCCGGAACAAAGTATTTGTTCGGGGAGTGCCGGTATTTCGGGTAAATTATAGGGTGGATCGGCAAAAATGAAGTCAAAATGCTCATCAGGGATAGCATTTTCGGATCGGAGAAAGCGCAGCACATCGGCTACACGCACCTCGATTGTCGTGTCCAATCCGGTATCCATAACCAACTTTCTTATTCCGGCTACGTGACGCGGTACCTTTTCGACAAAGAGCACATGGGCAGCCCCTCGCGAAGCGAATTCTATACCGATGCCGCCTGTTCCCGCAAAAAGATCCAAAACACGCTTTCCTTCGAATTCAAAACGAGCAGAAAGCATATTAAAGAGCGCTTCCTTTGCCATATCGGTAGTGGGACGAAGCTTGAGCTTCTGATTGACGTCAAAACGTCTGCCGGCCAATATTCCGCCTATTATTCGCACAATTCTTTGAAAAATAAGCCTGAAATGGGAATGACGGATAAGTCATACCCCATATGCTCAAGCTCCTGATTAAGCTGTGGCAAAGGGTCATTATCGAAACCCCATTGGTGCAGGAGATAATATAACGTTATAACGTCCTGCCCGTTTGCGGGATGAAGCTCTTGGGCGGAACGAAGATATGCTGCCACAAAATATAGAACAGCGGTGGCATAGCTCTCTTTTTCCTGCGGAGCTACTCCTATGGCAAAACGATTAGCGATATCGATTTGTCCCTCTTTTACAGCAACCAATTCGAGCGTTTTTCCGTCCAAAAGTAGATTTAATACACGCGTTCTTTCCCTTCTGGAGCGACAAAGTGCCTCTCGTATTGCATACAGTGTAATCGGCTCGATAGATGCCGCTGGATACGTGCGCTTTAGGAAAAGATACAACTCACGCTGCCAAGCCACCACGACTGAGGGCTGACCGCTCTCAATTGTGTACGTATCTACGTAAGCGGAGCCATCCAACATCAACGCCCAAGGAAGTAACCACGCCTCATCGTTACCATCTTCCGCCGTCATTCCGGGAGGAATCAGCGCATACGCAGCGGGAGAATAGGTTATCTGTACAGATTTATAGGGAAAAACAAGGAAAGGACTTTGATCCAATATGTTCGAAAAGAATTCCACTCCACGCTCTTCCCAAAGCTGCAAAGGGAATTTGTGCTGACCGGCAAGCTGTGTGTATCCGGTAGCGTCTGTAATAGAATAAGCCACGCTATCCGAAAAAAATCGGATGGCGAGGCTCATTGTAGTTGCCCTTTCCTCACTGAACGGCACTACCGGTAACGGAGGAAGAGGCATAGAGAGTTACTCCCAGTTACCCGTTGTTTTAAGTTCTTCGAGAGAACCAATTACCAAGCCGGGATAACCCTTTCCGTTGTTGCGAGCTACGGCTTCATCCTTCTTCGCTGCAACCAACTGCGGGTCCATTCCGCGCATATAAACATCCATCGGTACGGCCATCATGAAAACGGATACAGGAATGGTATCGGTACCGATATACTGATTGACCACAGATGCCTGAATATCAATCATATCGTCGGACATTCCGGGAACTTTGATCAATTCTGCGGGATCAACGCCCTGACGTAGGAGTGAGTCCTTGGCACTAACATATACCGTATCGCGCTGAATCAAGCCTTGACGAGCAGCTTCTGCTTCCGAAAGACCTTTTTCACGCATGGCGTCGGTGTAATCGCCCTCTGCATTTACGTAATAGATACGGCCGTTTTGCAGGAAGTCAACCAATTGATCTCCACTGGCAAAGGTGCCGTGTACACTTTTGTATGCCAACTGATACTGGGTCAGCTCCTTAAGCCGTTCTTCTATCACCTGTTCGCGTTTCTTTTGTTCGCGGTCGAACTGAACCGGCGTATAGATGCTCATAACGCACAAGTAAGCCATCACGACAACGGCTACTCCAATCAATACTCGAATTAAAGTCTTCATCAGCTATGTTGCTCTTTTTCTTTATTTCTTCATTCTATCTCGTCCGCGGGCGTCTCTCGCCTCCCTTTTGGGCAATGTCAGCCACTTGGTACCGCAAAGCTACAAAATAAATGCTATACAGACGCTCATATTGCCTCTGAAAGCCTCTAAAAGCATATAATAAAATGGGAAGCCTGCCCCGAATAGTACGTAAGTTCGGAACAGGCTTCTTCTTTACCGAGACGCACACTGTGCAACGAGCGTCTCTTACGTAGCGTAATGCTTTCTTCTACTTTTAATGGGAGAAAACCTTACTACTTCGTGAGATCAAGACCGGAACCCGGTTTGAATTTAACACTCTTGCGTGCAGGTATCTTGATTTGCTTTTTGGTGCGAGGATTGATACCCATACGTGCCTGTCTTTCCGTAACAGAGAAAGTGCCGAATCCAAGGATAGCAACTTTTTCTCCCTTACGCATTTGGTCTGCAATTACGTCGCTGAATGCAGCTACAGCCTTCTGAGCTTGCGCTTTTGTCAGCCCGGCTTCTTCAGCTACGCGAGCAATGAATTCTGTTTTGTTCATAACGATTCTTCTTATTGTGTAGTTAAACTCTCGTCTGTATAATTTTGTGTACCTCTCTTTTTCATTCTTTCCTTCTTTTTCGGTTGCCCAATTTCTTTGTTTTAGCCGTGCTTCACCTGAGCCAAAGCGCAACCTACAACCACTACTTTTCGGTACCTGCACCAAAAGTAATCATTATTTTTTTTCTAACGCAACTTTAGACCCCTTAACGCGTGAAAAAGTGGCTAAAACAGCGTTTTGCCGATTATTTTCCTTGTTATCTTCCCAAAAAGAGCGTACTTTTGCCACGTAAGAAGAAACATCAGTTAGTTAGCAAAACAAGATCGTATGGCTAAGTTTATTCAAGAGTTCAAAGAGTTCGCACTCAAAGGAAGTGTGATGGATATGGCTGTCGGGATCATCATCGGCGGTGCGTTCGGCAAAATAGTTGATTCCTTGGTGAAGGATGTGATTATGCCCCCAATTACGTTACTTACGGACAAAGGCAATTTTGCCGATCTAAAATGGATTCTCCGTCCCGGTATTATGGAGGGTGACGAAATTATCCGTCCTGAAGTAGCATTAACGATAGGAAGTTTCATCCAAGCCTTACTGGATTTCTTTATCATCGCATTGGTTATCTTTCTACTGATTAAGGGGATCAATAGTTTTAGACGTAAGAAAGAAGCCGCTCAGGAACCTGCACCCGAACCATCCGAAGAGGTGAAGTTGCTCCGCGAGATTCGGGATAATCTCCGCAAGTAGCTACCCCACCACCCAGACCAATTCAAGCCGGCGGATAAAGTAATCCGTCGGCTTTTGTTTGTACGGTACGGAAGTAGTCGAACGTTTTAGCGAGCGATAACGTCCCCCATGTAGTCCCCCCGACACCCCATTATGAATATCTCTATGCGTATTTGTACGTTTTCGCCGCCTGCTTATTCGTGATTGATGACCATTAATATGTAGATCTTGACCAGTGATGCGTAGTTTGACGATTCATTATACGTAGGCTGATGACCGGTGATGCGTAGGTTGTCGATTTTTTATCCGGTGACACTCGATAAATTCTTTAAATGATTTGTACAAATCCTTTAAAGTACGCGTATAAATCATTTAAACGGTTTATATAAATCCTTTTAATGATTTATAGAGAAGGTACGTACAAAAGATTATGAAGCTACGTATAAAGAATCGAGGAAGTACGTAGAAAGGATTGAGGACGTATGTATAAAGGAGCAAGAGCGTACGGATTAAGAAGTGAGCATCTATGGATTGATGAGCGAGAGCGTATGGATTGAGGAGGGTAAAACTACGAGCAAGAATAGAGACAGGAAGCCTCGGACGAGCCAAGGCGACCCGCATCGCAGTTGGCCAAGACGTGTCCTGCCGCAGCAGAACCTGGTATGATTAAGCGCAACCTTAGCCACGATATATGGCGAAATGTTAGCTGTATTGTATCCGTTGCCTAAGCTCTCAAAGCGATTGGTAGTTAGTCTGCCACTATGGCGATGGACAAAAGTGATAGGAGTTAGCTATCTTTGCCGGTGAGGGCAGAAGATGGTATTGGTTCACCCGCCGTTGATGTAAAGCCCTCGGCAGGCTGATTGAGCGATCGATTGGCCTGTCTTTTTTTATTACGTGTAGCATTTGGTCATATAACTGCGTCTCATACCAGTATATTCTGCACTAAACTGCGCGCTATAATCCGCCTTATTTGAGGAATGTACCATGGCGTAACAGCGTGCATACGGGGGTAGCGAAGTTCTCTGCTATTTCTTCGCATAAAGAGCGTTCTTTTCTCGGTAAAAGATCACGCTTCCACCTATATAATAAGTAGGAGGAGCGAAAGAATTGAAATGGCTAATCAATGTGGTTGATAGAGAGAAACAACGCGTATTACTCCTTGGAGGCGTGCAGGGCTTCAGCTCCGGCTTCGAGTCGACTGAGATGGCATACCAATAACTTTCCGTCGTCATCCCGAAGATGCATGCCATTTCCCAAACAAAACTTCCAGCTTTTGCAGGATGCGCAGGGACCGCTCTTAGCCCATGATCGGTCGCGAAAAGCGGTAAATCCGTTTTGCCACACGGTCCAAAGGTCATCATGATGCACATTGCCCTGCTTATAATTGAAGCGTATGCTTGGGCAGGCACTGATGGAACCATCACAAAGAATGGAGGCTATATTCACACCGGCACGACATTGGTAAAACTGCTTGCGACTCTTTCCCTCAAAGGCTCCCAAATAGCCCTCGCACCCATACTGCGCCTCAATTTGCCCCTCCCGGTTAGTGGCTACAATGAATTGCATTAATTGGTAGAGTTGGCTGTCCGAAAGACGGAGTTGCTCATTTTCAGCGGCTCGCCCTACGGGAAAAATAGAAAAGAGCCTCCAGCACTTCACTCCGGCATTAACTAGATGTTGGCGCAGTGCGGGAAGTGAATCGAAATTCATCGGATTAACGCAGGTAACCACGTCCCACACAATGTCTTCCGCTTTCGTGAGCAGTTGTATGGCATTCCAAGCGCGCTCATAGCTTAGCGGATGACCTCGTAGCCTATTATGCGCTTCGGCAAAGCCGTCCAAGCTCACAGTTGCGGTATGGAGCCCGGCACTTCGTAGCTTTTCCAAACGCTCAGCACTCAAAAGCATCCCATTGGTCACAATGCCCCACGGATAACCGCGATGGTAGAGTGCCAGTCCGGCTTCCTCGATATCTTGCCGCACCAACGCCTCTCCACCGGTGAAAATCACCAAAAGTTGATTGGGATTGACATGGGGAGTTAACCGATCGATGATGCGAATGAATTCGGGAACAGAAAGCTCCGCTACGCCGCTATCAGCGCGACAATCACTTCCACAGTGCGCGCAATGCAGATTACACCGCAGGGTACACTCCCAAAAGAGCGTATTCATCGGATGCTGATGTATATTTTCATCGCGAACCACGCGGTACAAGTTCAGTGCCAATCGCTGTTTGAGCGACGGACGAAGTAGCTTTTTACCCATAGAGGAATGCTTGCGATGCATCATATCAGTTTGCCGGAAAATCTCAGTATCCGCTTATTCTTCAGCTTCTTCTGGACGAGGAACCTTCTTTGCTTCAAAACGAGTATAGGGAGTTCCGTACATCGCTACTACCACGCCTCCGTGTATCGGTCGTGGTTTTCTGAAAGTTGTCGAATCGGATGGGACATTTTGTTCATCTCTTTTCTCCGAACGAAATGTGCGTGACTTGCAGCTCATAAATCCCAAGCACCCGATGAGCACGAGCGCTACCGCCACCACTATATTTCCGAGAAAAGAAATGCTACTACGCTTCATGATATTTGAACCAATTTGTCTATAGCTATTTCCGTTTAACTTCAAGAGTTATATCCTTTACGATCTTGCCTTTATTCCAGCCTCTTCCTTTGCTTACAAAGTCACTTTCCTTCACATCCACGTTGATCAGCGTATCCGCTACCACACCATTCTGTTCGCCATCAACGTCGCGTATACCCAAGCCAACCTTTTGATCTCCGTAAAATCCGGTATATCTACCGTTCAACTGCACATTTCCATCTGCATCGGTGAGTGGCTTTTCCTGATAATATGTTTCAGAAACAGATACCTGTAGACCGGGAACCGGTTTTGCGTTCTGATCCTTTACGTGCACCTTGAACTCATAATTAACCGTAGGAGTACCGTACTCAGCACCACCTATAATGAGACAACCGGAAAAACCAAACCATCCTAAAAGCAAGGAGGCGCCTGTAGAGAGAAGGCTACGCACAGATCTATAGACTTTTTTCATATTGCCACCAATGGATTTACGTATATCTGTCCACAAATATAATACTTATTTCGCTCCCATTAGATACTTTATTGTTAAGATGAGAGGAAAAGATTCCCCGAAAGTCAGAAATATGCTTACACCTCGTTATACTCACATTTATATTTCTCCACTAAATTGGAGGAACTGAATAGTTTTTGTAACTAACTCCCAATCTATATTCTTTGAATAAATTGGAAGCCCATAGGTTACTTTATACGTCTGATCTTCTAAGTCTGTTTTTTTACTCTGGATATTATTGCACAACTTAATCCCACATTCTTATTTATCAATTAATCACAAGCCAAGTTACCTTCAGCATTTTCTATCTTTTCTTTCGATTTTACCATAAAGGCTACATCTATATCTTCTTCAGCAGACATCTTAGTTTTGCTTCATCAAAGCTATTAAGTTCCTTCATAGTCCATCCAGAGTTTTTCTAATCTTTATCACTAAGGGTAGAATTACTCTTTGAACCGCCTATCCTATTATATACACCAGTTGGTGTTATTTTGGACAATTGGGGTCTCCTTGCTTTAGAGGTATTAATATCATCTGATGTACTCTGCTTATTCTTTTTGACTATTCTCTACTACTGCAGCCACATCTTCTTTTACATAATAGCCATATACCTTCATTCCACTACTTTTACGTAAAACATCTATGGTTCTCATAGTACGTCTATTCCAAGAGAGGTCAGTATTATTAATATTAGCTATAAGACTACTGTCTATTTTATCGTAGTTTTTCCCAAAGCTATATTCTTTAAACACAGATGGCATACCAAGATTCTGTACTAATCTATATTTCACTGTATTATCAGTATACTCTGTAAGTGTATAAACAAAATCTCTACTATTTATAGTCTTCTTTATAAACGGAGAATATAGATACCGTACCTTTCCCCCTGAATAATATCTCTCTTTTATGATAGACTTGTATCTCTTCCCACTATTTTCTCCGGAAGTGTCAAACAAAAGCTCAGTCTTTATTTCATTTTTACCATTAACAGTGTTGATGAACTCTCTTTTATCTAAGCTATAGGCATTAGCAACTAATTTGTTATTATTTCTATGATTAATGATAAACTGTTCGGCAAACTCATCAAAGTTTAAATTCTTATCATCTAATAATTTAATTGCATCCACAAAACCAGGAACACTAGTTTTTATAGAGGAAGGTGCTAAGTGACCAAACCCCTTAGGTGTATAAGCTAATCCACTTCTAAAGTAACTATAGGTAAATAGAGCTTGAGCTAGTTTTACATACTTAGGATTACTTGAATAAAGTAGATCTTCCCAATCTCTTTGTATAGATTCCCTTGTTTCTCTAGTCATCTTACCTTCTGTATTTAATTCAATGACTTTTGAGTTGACTTTTCTATTAAAAGCTACAGTAAGATTATCTATAAAAAAGTTGCTCTTCAGGTCTGAATTTTCATCCTTTTCTGCCTCTTTTAAGAGAGCTTGAAAGTCATCAGGAAATTCATTTATGTAGTAATCCTTTACTTCTTCATAACCATTCAAGAATCTTTTATCACCCATTAAAGCTGTATCTCCTGCCAAGAACTCTGCACCTGATAATACATAAGTACTAAGTTCTTGATAAATATCATTTACTTCTTTAGCACTAATATGATTAGATTTAGCTAGACTAAGTACTTTATCCTTTGCTGCAATGATATTCTCATTATAGTATGGAAAGAACTTACCATAGAACTTTTTAGCACCTTGTATACCACACAAGAACTGAGCTTGTAGATAGGGTATAGAAGATTCCATAGACATTTTTCTTAGCTCATCCTCAGTAATACTTTCTATATTATCTGTTATGCTAAATATATTAGCTCCAGTAATAGCTACAGGAGGAGTAACTATCACATCACCTCTCTTTACAGGTTGAGATTTTCTATAAGCATCTACATACTTAGCTTCATTTTCTTGTGTTTGAGCTATAGTAGGTCCTGCTGCATTTTTTATTTGATCAGGTCTAGTTCTATTTACAAAGTTTGAAAGTTCTTCTCCTTTAGAATATAAGTTCCTGAAAAGTAAAGCTACTTTATATTGATCTACTAAAGAATTTAGATCTTCTCCTTTTATATGTGCTTTTCTTCTTTCTGTATCCTGAACTATATTATTCGCAAGCCTTTCCATTGAGTACGCACCAGCTGTATTCCATGCAGATAAAGACTCACCTGTCATACCTGTAAAAGAAAAGCTGGGATCTATGCTTAAAATCTTTTTCTGTAGATCTTCTATTACATTACTTATTACATCTTTTCCTGATGCATATTCTCCATATTCATTGCTAGAGTATGCATCAGTCATTCTTCTTACGATAGGCTGTTGCAGTAATAGAGCTACTTCCTTAGGTTGATAACCCACTCTTATGAGAGCCATAGTGACACCACAAGTGAAGTTATTCTGATTATGAGTAGCAAGCATTTGTTCCTTACTATTATCCACTGCCATAGAAAGATACCCTGCTATGTTCCTGGTAATAAAGTTTCTAGCACCACCACTACTATCTAACATTTCAGTTAGTTTGTTCCTTGATCTACCATTTAGAAGTAAAGGATGAGTGAAGGCAGTATCTTCAGCATATTGAAGAATGGCATTCTGCACATGATTAATTGCATATACCCCAATCATCTTTTGTCCTACCATATTAGCTTGGTGAGAAACTAATTGAGATATAGGTGATAGTGGATCCATCTTAGGACTTAATTTCTTTGCTAAGTTAGTAGCTGTACTCTCATCTACTTGTAATAACTTCTTTACAGCTTCTGATTCTCTACATCCTAAAGCTTCAGCTATTTCTTTTCTAGTAGCATTTAAAAGTATAGTATTAATTCTACCTACTCTATGATGTTCTGTAGGAGTAACTCCTTTAAATATCTTATCAGCAGTATCAGAATTAGTAAGTACACTACGTACTAAATCTAAGTAAAGATTATTTCTAGCTCTAGTACCATTCTCTTTGGGAGACTTAGAGAAATCATATTTTACTTTAGAGAACTTAGGTTTATTGTATTTGAAATCTTCTTTATTCTCCTCAAACCAATCTTCAAAACTAGGTATATCTGAGTTAGTTGCTAGTGACTTATCTCTTGCGCTGAGTTTATATTGCTCTTTATATGCAGCTCTTGCCTTTCCTTTGTTATATTCAATAATATCAAACTCAGGAAGCATTAATTGTAATTCATCAATGCCAAATCCTGAACCTGTGATAGTAGTAATTTCAGCAGGAAGCATAATAGCAGTACCCATAGAAGAGGGTAAGAAGCCTTTAATCTTTAAAGGCATCATAGAATATTTATCTTCTGTAGGTATTCTATACCCAACTATTTCTTTTAGTTCATCTGGTAGCTGACTAATATCAAGTTCATGAGTTTTAGAATTCATAAATGGTTCAAAGAATTCTCTAGAATAAGCAGGCATATAGCACTCAAACTCTTTAATTCTTTTATTCTCACCTTCACCCTCATAAATAATATTTAGTTCATCAGTAAGACCAAAAGAAGAAGCTTGGAATAGAGCACCACCTTTAATCTTTTGTTGAGTGATCTCCTTTCTCATTATACTAGCCATAAGGGCTTGTACTCTATCACTATTAGTAGGATCAACAAGAGGAATTAAGAACTCTCCATTCTCATCGAGACTACAAGCATCAAGCAAATCCCTGCTATATCTAGGACTAGAATTAATCTGTCTCTTGAGTACATCACTTATAGATTTTTTATCAGAGAATAGTTTATCTACTTTATTATAACCCTGTATGATATTCTCTACCATTAGAGCATTAAATAAAGTATGCCATTGCTTTTTACTTAATCCAGACTTTGTACTCTTTCTTTTAGCTTCATACTTTTCTTTTGCAGTTTCGTACTCAGATTTAAGTTGATCTAGTTTATTCTGATCTATCTTTTCTCCCTTTTTATATTGCAAGTCAGCATAGTCTTCATAAAGGTTCTTAGCATGTCTTGCATAATCTCTAAGTTCTTTTATCTCTCTAAACTGTTCTACACTTATACCTGATTGAGCTCTCAAAGAACCAGCAGTAACTCCTAATGTGGGTATTACTTCATCATCACCCATATCAGAGAGTAATAAATCATCTACTTGATCTAGTTCTAATACAGCAGACTCACTTATGTCTCCCCCTATTAATCTTTGTACCTGAGTACCTACAAGATTATTAGTGTCTACTATATGCTGTCCTGTTTCCATCTGAATACCATAATCCTCATAGCTTATTTCATGAACTACTTGTGGATTATAATTTCCATCTTCAGTGCGTATAGCTTTTTCTAGGTACTCTCTAAAACCATCAAGATTATTTTCATCAAATTGATTTACATCTATAGCACCTTGCTTACCTACTTTTACTACAGACTCAAAGTGAACTACATCAATTTGATTGTCTCTCATAAATTGATCCAATATCTTCAGTTTCTTTGCTCTTCCTAGAGCACCAGATACTAGATTATAAGTAGCCAGAAGAAGAAACTCTGAGTTCTTATGTTGTATAGGAACTTTTATTTTACCTCCACCAGCTACACCACTATCTACAGAGTTCTGTGTGTATACATAAGGCTTTAATGTATTAAACACTGTCATCATATCAGTAGCAGTCCATCTATCATTAAGTATATTATTATAGGCAGTCTCCATTTGTTGTGTCCAATCACCCACCATACACTTAACAGCCCTATAAGAGTCTAGACTTCTATAAGATTGAGCATCAGTTACATTAACGTTTCTAAATTGACTACAGATAAAATCTATTTCTGTCTTACTTACTCCTCTTTCTGTAAGAATTTTTCTTATATCTTCTACACCAGTAGAAGGAATATATTCATCTTTAATAGTGATGGCTCTTTCTACTTTTCTACCTACTTTTTCTCCTGTAAAGGGATTTACTGCACTAGTATCTAGCCTTAGTGAAGGAGCATGGTTCTGTTTATTTCTCTTATAGAAATCAGTCATGTCCTTAAAGTAAGCTAAGTCAGTATTAGTTAGTTGAATAATTTGAGAAGTAGCTAGGGCATTATTGTAGTAGTAGTTTCTGAGGAATTTTACTAAGGGTGATAATTCACTTAATTCAATAGAGTCTTTTCTTATAGCATCAAATACTTCTGAATTAGGTAATTCTTTTACGGCTGTTCTAAAGTCATTTATGTATTTGTTTACAACTCTATCATCAATTTTGTTTTTATTGAAAATTACATATTTGTTAAAATCATCATAAATACCATAAACTTTAGATAGTATATCTATATCTTCTGTAGACAATTCTACAAAAGGACCATACCTTACATCATATAAATCGGTACTTAAAGAATTTAAAATATCCGTAAGAGTATCAGTATCTAACTCTGTGCTTATATCAAAGTTTTTATATCCACCATATTCATCTAATTCAAATACTTGTTCATTCTTCCATACTTCAAGAGCATTATCAAGACCTTCTTCCAAGTATCTTTCAACAAACCTATCAACAAGTTTTGAAGGATATTCACCAGAATTATTAGGATCTTCTAGGAAGTCACTAATGGCATCAAATACTCCCCATTCATTAAATTGAGGAAAGAACTTAAACTCTGCTCCACCTTTCTTTACTATATTACCATTCTTATCCCTCTTTATATCATAGTTATCTATAGCTCCTACTCTTTCTTTTTCTTCAGCAGTAGCTGTTTCACTATTTCTAATAGCATCTCTTTCTTTTACAAGAACTATTCTTTCAAATTCCTGCATTGCAACTCCACGGAGTTTTTCTTTTATAGCCTCTTTATATGGTTTATCTCCTTCTTTAAAATCACCAACTTCATCACCATACTTCACAAACCTAATAAAATCAGCAGAGGGAGCATCACTAAATAGAGGTACATAATACCAAGCTGTACCATCTACATCAGCTTTTTGAAACTCAGTTAATAGAGATAGAATGACATCCTTTTTACCCCAATCTACATAGTTTTTATCATCTTGATTTAATACTGTCTTATGAGCTATAAGATCTCTAAATCTCATTCCTTTTTCACGATTAAAGATTTCATTTTTATATAATTTATCTATCCAATCACTAAAAAAGAAATCAGCTTTTTTATTATAAAACCAGCCAAAAGCTTTGTAATTCTCATCTAGAAACCTAGTACCCTCTTCAGTATTTTTATCCTTAATACTTTTCATCAGTTTACCTAGATAAGAAGGAGCTACATAAGATTGATAGTTTTTACCATTCTGTCTAGCAGAGTCCTCCATCACTGATCCCATAGCTGGAGCAAAGAATTTAGCTATATTAGAATAGGCTGTGCTGAATTTTTTATAAAAATTATTAGTAGTAGTTATATTATCTTTTTCTACTACATCTGTAATTATTACCAGAGGACTAATTCCAGCATATACTTCTTCAGGTTTATTTACTTTTATTGTTTGTTCTACTGTATCAATCCCCACATTTATTCCAAAAGATTTTAATAAATTAGTGACATCTCTATAAAAATTTTTATCTAACTCATTAATATCTTTTATACCCCTTAATATTCGTCTTATATTTAAAAATGATGTTTTTGCTTTCTTTATATTCTCTTTAATAATATTACCATTATTATCATAGATACTACCATATTTATCATTAGTATTAGTAGTAGTTAATACATTATCACCTTCTACATTATTCTTCCAAGATTCAAGCATATGCCATATACCTGATTTTCTATTAATAGGTAATGTATTAAATCCTTTAGATTCCTTAGACTTTTCTTGTACCCAATATTCTTGGAAATCACTTCTCATATTGTGGTATAATTGAGTCTTAAATAAAAGATCTCTCTCTACTGTTTGTATTACTTGCTTTACCCAAGGTTTAGTTTTAGCTGATTCCTCTAATAAAGGAATCATATCCTCAGAAGTGACCATACTAGACAAATCTCTTTTAAGTGTAGAATATACTTCATCTTCATTTAGATATACACCCATATACATATCATCTAATACAGGAGTACCATCAGGATTTATTTTTATTATTTCACCTAATCTCTTCCTAACTCTCATAGACATTGTTTCTTGTGAAGAAGTAGTTCTAAAGTCAGAGAGAAAATGATCTTTAGGTTGTTCCTCCATGTCTACAATATCTTCAGTACCATCTTCATTAAACTCTTCTTGAAACATACTTTCCTGAGAGTTAATATAAGAGAGAACACTATCTTCATTTATAGTTATTTGCTCTCTTTTATTAATCATAGGAATAGCTTCCTCAGCTAGAGCTGTAAAATTCTCTATTATAGCAGGATATTTTTCTACTATGTTTTTAATAAAATTATTAGCATCAGCTTCTAATTGTTCTTCTGTAAGATTTGGATTTTTCCTAAGAGCGTTTTTTTTCTTTCCCTCTATAATTTTCTCTCTATTACCACTTAATGTATCATTAAGTGTTTTATTTAAAGAATTTCTTATCTTTTCTAATATCTTTTTAGGTCCTATTCTCCGTAATACTTCTAGTCTCTTACTTCCTGTAGCTTCCAATGTAGCTAGAAAAGCTCTTAATTCTTGTTTATCTTCTTCAGATACGGTATCACTAGTTAAAGCTTCTTGTACTCTCTTATCAAATTTTGCTACTTTAGCATCCAAGTAATTACTAAAATATCTAGCTATAAGGTTAGCTCTAGCTTTTCTCCTCTTAGGGTCAAATGTCTGATTAAGTTTTCTTCTTTGTTCTATAGATACTGAACTATTAGTTGTGGTATCACTTTCTGTTTCTTCTTGTGCTGTTATATTGAGCTTACCTGTATTTAAATTCTCCGGAAATATAACATTAAAAGGAATACATCCAAAATCATCAGCTACACTGTTGATATATTCTACAACTCTATTTATTACATCAGGATCACTTATTCCACTAGCAAAATCTAATCTAAAATCCCGAGAACCATTATCTAGAGCTCTCTCAAATATACTTTTAATTTCTTCTAGTATTTTATCTTTATTTAATAAGGCATCTATTTTATCACCTACATACTCGAACTCTACTTCAGAAAACTCTCTATTATCTTTTGTAGCAAAGATTTCTCTTTCTCTTGTGTCACCAAAGTTTCTTTCAGCCCATTCATCACCAACACCTTCTCTCTTTACTTTATGTAGTTTTTTTGTGGCTCTAACAAAAACTGTTTTTCCAGAGTTATCTTTAATAGAGAATATTTGCCCAGCCTCTATATCTTTTAAGATGTAAAAATCACGCTTAGTTGCATTATTTCTTTCTATAGTTATAGCTGTTCTTCTCCCTGAGATAATATCACCAATGCTTTTACCTAAGGGAATACTTATTCTAGCATTTTCTTTTATTTCCTTTTCAGTATTTCTTCTTGTTATTGAGTTTTCTTCACCTGAATTACTCTCATTTACTACTACAATATTACTAGATATAGCATCGTGTTCTCCAAAGAATTGACTCCCTCTTTGTCTACTTGTATCTTGTAGACTAGTTGTAGTTTCTTTTAATCCTGCTTTGAGTTTCTTATGAAGACGTATGTCTTGTTGCTTTCCTCTGTTTCCATCTCTTTCAAGCTCTCTGGCATAAATTTCTCTACGAACTCTCGTATTGAGATAATCTGATTTGAGGAATTTTGCGGAGCACTTCCATCCACTTCTTTCTTTACCATATAATTCTTCACTTAATGTTCTTTGTTTTTCTGCTTCTTCTGCTGTCAATGTAAGTTTACCATTCTTCTGATTAAATACAGTGACAGTTATTACATTAGTTCTAGGGTCAATAGAATAATTTTCTATGCCTAGTTTATTTATTAGTTCTAATGTTTCTTTTCTACTCTTATTACCTAATGGGTAGGTTATTTGTACAGCATCAGCTTCTTCAGCAGAGTTAACTACTTTAGAAGTTATAACTGTTTCTTGCGGTTCATATCCTAAGTCATTAACTAATGAAGCAAATAATGCTGTCTTTTCTGAAGGACCTTCTAATTCAAAAGTATAGGATAAATTAGCCATAGCTTCAGCAGCTGTCTTACCTTTTTCTAAACCAAAGTTTTCAATATTAGTAGTGATACCAATTAGATTTATTCCTAATAACCCAGCTACATGATTAGCTCTTCTAGTAAAATCATCCTCTACTTTAGTTCTTATTTCTTTTAAGTTCCCAGCAGTTATTTTAGTATTATAGAATGGAGCTATAGTGGAAAAAACTCTATTAGTAAAATCTCTTTCTGCCTTAGCTCTTATTTCTTTTATATTTTCATTGAACCTCCACATAACTATGTCACACTACACCCCTAACATTTCTTGCCCAAAGTTATCAATAACTATTGTATGTAAAAGCAGTATTAAGTTTGTTTCTATTATTTGATCACTCCTATTCTCGGAAATTTGTTTTTTTGCTATGAATCCGCACCATCGTGCAAACGATAGAAATATAGAAATCATCTTTTATGAGGAAGCTGTCCATCAAAAATTGGGGTATTGTGAGTATATCTTACCGACCCTTTTCGCATAGGCCTCATTGCTACAGTTAGACGAAAAGGAGGCATTCCTTTAATGATGAATATCATCTATCAAATACGGATAACAAATAATTGACACAATACCCTCTTTCTTATTTATCACTAATAAGATCAGTCACAAGAGATGGGAATAGATGCGTTTAGTCATTCTTCATAGTTTACATGTGCAAAGGAACGTCTTAGCAAATAGCACGCAGGATGGGTAATAAAATGTAGCATTGTGTCAATTATTACGCAGTTGTTGTGTCATTGAGAATAATTTGGTAACTTGCAGCGCATTTGCAGGGAATAGGCACCCAAAAGCATACCTATAAGCGCAAATCAGAGCCTATGGCATGCCGGCACATTCCTTGGTAAATGCAGGAAAGAGCTAATTGAAAGTAACAAAATATTAGGTAGTAAGGTACCATGAAAGTGTACAAAACAGCGGACATCCGCAACATTTCTCTTTTAGGCAGTGCCGGTTCGGGCAAAACGACTCTCGCTGAGACGATGCTCTACGAAGCCGGCGTGATAAAACGTCGTGGCGAAGTGAGTCAAGGCAATACGGTGTGCGACTACTTCCCCGTAGAAAAGGAATATGGCTATACGGTTTTTTCGACCCTCTTTAGCGTTGCTTGGGAGGACGAGAAGCTGAATTTGATTGATTGCGCCGGTAGCGATGACTTTATCGGCGGTACCGTTTCGGCATTAAATGTGACGGACAGCAGCTTAGCAGTAGTCAATGCGCGGTACGGGATAGAAGTGGGTCTGATTAACCAACTAAGATATGTAGAAGAAAAGAAGCGACCGATCTTTTTCCTGATTAACCAGACCGATGACGAAAAAGCTGATTTTCAGGCTACGTTATCCCAACTAAAGGAGCGTTTTGGCGGTAAATTAGTTCAAATTCAGTTCCCGGTTGCCGGCAGCAAGAACCAAATGGTGGACGTGCTCAGCATGAAGATGTACCAATGGGGTCCTGAAGGTGGCACGCCGGAAGTATTGGATATTCCGGCATCTGAGTTGGCTCAGGCAGAAGAGTTACGTCAGGCTCTCATCGAATCGGCAGCCGAACACGAAGAAAACCTTATGGAGCGCTTCTTTGAAGCCGGTTCGCTCACGGAAGAAGAGATTGTCCAAGGCATGCGCAAAGGGGTACTCACCGGAGGAATGTACCCGGTGTTTACCGCATGCGGTATGAAGAATATGGGCGTACGCCGCTTAATGAGCTTATTGGCACTATTGGCACCGCGTGTAACGGAAGCCACATCGCCGGTAACTACTGAAGGTGAGGCGGTTGCTCCGGATGCCTCCAAGCCGGTAAGTCTCTATTTTTTCAAAACTACCATAGAGCCGCATATCGGCGAAGTATCTTTCTTTAAGGTGATGCAAGGCACACTGAAGGAAGGGATGGACCTAACGAACAGCAATCGGGACAGCAAGGAACGCATCGGACAGCTCTACGTTACCGCGGGGCAGATCCGTGAGCGTGTGGAATCCTTCGAAGCCGGTGACTTGGGAGCTACCGTAAAATTGAAGGATGTTCGGCGTGGCGATGCGCTAAACGATAAGGAGGTTTCCTACCGTTATCCGGAGGTTGAATTCCCCAATTCTAAGTATCGGCGCGCCATCAAGGCGGTTAATGCGTCCGATTCGGAAAAGATGAGCGAAGTGTTGCACCGTATGTGCGAAGAAGATCCCACCTGGATTGTGGAACAATCTAAGGAATTGCGGCAAACCATCGTAAGCGGTCAGGGCGAATTTCACCTTCGTACGCTGAAGTGGCGTATTGAAAACAACGACAAGATACCCGTTGAATACAGCGAACCACGCATTCCGTATCGCGAAACGATTACCAAACCGGCACGTGCGGACTATCGGCACAAGAAGCAATCGGGCGGTGCAGGGCAATTCGGTGAGGTACACCTCATTATAGAGCCTTACGAAGAGGGGAAAGCACTACCCGAATCGTTCCGCTTCGGCTCGCAGGAATTCAAAATAACGCCACGCGATACGCAGGAAATACCTCTGGAATGGGGCGGTAAGTTAGTATACGTAAATAGCGTTGTAGGCGGTGCCATTGATACGCGCTTTATGCCCGCCATCCTAAAAGGTATAATGGAAAAGATGGAGCGCGGCCCGCTTACCGGAAGCTATGCCCGTGATGTACGCGTAATTGTATATGACGGCAAAATGCACCCGGTAGACAGCAACGAAGTTTCCTTTATGCTTGCCGGACGAAATGCCTTTAGTACGGCGTTCCGCGAAGCTGCTCCCAAAATTTTGGAACCGGTATATGACGTAGAAGTTGACGTACCGGCCGAATTCATCGGTGATGTGATGAGCGATCTCCAAGGACGGCGCGCCATCATAATGGGGATGAACAGCAAAAAGGGTTACGAACAGTTGTTGGCTAAAGTTCCGCTGAAGGAATTGAGCAACTATGCTACCGCACTCAGCTCCATAACCGGAGGCAGAGCGAGCTTCACGATGAAATTCGCTTCTTATGAGCTGGTACCGACCGATGTTCAGGATAAGTTGCTGAAAGAACACGAAGCGGAAGAAGAACAGGACGCATAGAACCGGAAGAAAACCTTTCTTACGGAAGTATTGTGCCCCTATGAGGGTGTTGGAGCGTATCGGGAGTTTCCGATATGCTCCGATACTTTAGGGCGAAGGTCTGTCTATGCACCTTTATTTCCCATCCTATTGCCCCTTATAAAAAGGTATATAGTTTTCAAACGAAAGGTATATACATCTCGTTCGAAAGGTATATACATCTTCATTGATAGGTATATACCTTTTTCCGAGTAGCTTTTCACCCCTTACTCAAGTGTCTTATAACTATGTTCCATCTTTTTCGGAAACCTCGTATTGCCGTACCTACCGATGAGGGGTCAGTCACCTTTCTGGATCGCAGGCATCATCAAACCTTTCACTCTACTTATGGTCCCATTGAAGAGAGCCGTATCGTATTTGTACAAAACGGGCTCCTTGCCTTTTGCCGAACACATCCCGATGCGAACCACGTGCGCATTCTGGAAATGGGCTTCGGCACAGGGCTTAATGCGCTATTGACCGCTATGGAAGCCCCAAAGCTGGGGATACACGTTACATATACTTCCTACGAGCGTTACCCGCTTCGGCAAAGAGAATGGGAGCAACTGAGCTTTCCCTCAACGGACGAGGAGCTACTTCGTGCGCTGTATACGGCACCTTGGGGGCAAACGACTGCGCTAACGCCGTTCTTTCAATTGGAGAAACGGCACGAAAACTTCCGTAAAGCGCGCTTTGCAAATGAGTGCTTTGATGTGGTATATTACGACGCCTTTTCGCCGGACGTAGTTCCTGAGCTGTGGAGCGAGCCGACATTGAGCCGTGTAGCAGCCGCGCAACCGTCTGAAGGGCTCTTTGTTACGTACACGGTAAAGGGTACGCTACGCCGAACATTACAAGCGCTCGGATATAAAGTAGAGCGACTCCCCGGCACAAGTGGCAAGCGACAAGTACTCCAGGCCGTTCGGCTCGGTTAGCACGCATATCGGGCTAATTGGCTACCTTTGTAACCAAGAAAAGAACTGAAATAAAGATTTAGACGAATTAAGTATGGTAAAACCCGTAACAAAGCTGATCGATCTTGGCGATGGTAGAACCATAAAGATCGAAACGGGGAAATTGGCTAAGCAAGCCGATGGTGCCGTGACGGTAACAATGGGCAATATGGTCCTTCTGGCTACCGTGTGTGCTGCAAAGGATGCGGCTCCGGATGTGGATTTTATGCCTTTACAGGTAGATTATAAAGAGAAGTTCTCGGCAGTGGGACGGTTCCCCGGCGGATTTACGCGCAGAGAAGGCAAATCATCGGATTATGAAATTCTTACCTCCCGACTGATTGACCGTGCACTGAGACCGCTCTTTCCGAGCGATTTTCACGCTGAAGTTTTCGTTAATGTAGTACTCTTCTCGGCGGGCGAAGAAGATCTTCCCGATGCATTGGCAGGTTTGGCTGCTTCAGCGGCTCTTGCGGTTTCCGATATTCCTTTCGAAGGTCCCATCAGCGAAGTACGTATCGTACGCATTGATGGTGAGTGGGTTATCAACCCAACGGCACCTCAGTTGGGAAAGGCGGATATAGACCTAATGGTGGCTGCTACCCTCGATAACATCATGATGGTAGAGGGCGAAATGAAAGAAGTAAGCGAAGCTGAGATGCTGGAAGCCATCAAACAGGCACACGAAGCTATTAAAAAGCAGTGTCAAGCACAGCTCGAGCTCTCCGAAGCAGTAGGCAAAATGGAAAAACGCGCCTATTGTCACGAAACAAACGATGAAGAGCTTCGCAAAGATGTACACGACAAATGTTACCAAAAAGCATACGAAATTGCCACTTCCGGTACCGGAAAGCAAGAACGCACAGATGCTTTTGAAGCATTGTTAGAGGGATACAAAGAAGCCTTTACGGAAGAAGAACTGGAAACCAAGGCAATGATGATCGATCGCTACTACCACGATGTGGAAAAAGAAGCGATGCGTCGTGCCGTATTGGATGAAGGTAAGCGTTTGGATGGACGTAAAACCAACGAAATACGCCCGATTTGGATTGAAACCAGCTGCCTGCCAATGCCTCACGGAAGCGCTATTTTCACGCGAGGCGAAACGCAATCTCTCTCCACAGTTACCTTAGGAACCAAGGACGACGAGAAACTTGTGGACGATCCGCTTAATCATGGCAAGGAACGCTTCCTGCTTCATTATAACTTTCCTCCCTTCTCCACGGGCGAAGCAAAGGCGTGGCGCGCTGTTGGAAGGCGTGAAATCGGGCACGGCAACCTTGCCTTGCGCGCATTGAAGAATATGATTCCGGATAATTACCCCTATGTGGTTCGCGTAATGAGCGATATCCTTGAAAGTAACGGTAGCTCTTCAATGGCAACAGTTTGCGCAGGTACGCTCGCACTGATGGATGCCGGTGTGCCCATCAAACGCCCTGTTTCAGGTATTGCCATGGGGCTAATCAGTGAAAACAAGGGGCAGAATTACGCCATCTTGAGCGATATTCTCGGCGATGAAGACCACTTGGGCGATATGGACTTCAAGGTAACCGGTACCGAAAAGGGCATCACCGCCACGCAAATGGATATTAAGGTGGATGGATTGAGCTACGATATCCTTGAAAAGGCACTTGCACAGGCTCGCGAAGGACGTATGCACATCCTCGGAAAGATTGAAGAAGCTCTGCCGGCGCCTCGTGCCGATCTGAAGCCCAATGCACCACGCTTGGAATGCTTCACTGTACCTAAGGAATTTATCGGTGCCATCATTGGCCCCGGTGGTAAGATTATTCAGGGCATTCAAGAAAAGAGCGGCGCAAGCGTTAGCATAGAAGAAACCGAAGGCGAAGGACGTGTTGAAGTGGCCTCCTCCGATAAAGCCGCATTAGATAAGGCTATGGCAATGATTAAGGCTATAGTGGCGGTACCGGAAGTTGGTGAAATCTACGATGCTAAGGTAACCAGCGTGATGCCTTACGGCTTGTTTGTGGAATTTATGCCCGGTAAGGACGGATTGCTACATATAAGCGAAATTGATTGGCGTCGCTTTGAAAAGATTGAGGATACCGGCTTGCAGGAAGGCGATAGCATAAGAGTTCAGCTCTTAGAAATTGATCCTAAAACGGGCAAGTATCGTCTGTCTCACCGCTCCCTCCTTCCCAAACCGGAGGATTGGACGGAACCGGAGCGTCCCGCTCGCCGGCCGCGCACCAATCGCGATGGAGAACATCGTGGTGAACACCGGAACGGGAGTCGCCGTTTTGAAGACTAATTTCCTCTAACGAAGGATACGTTCAAAGGGGAGTCGGGAGCTTTTTCCCGTACTCCCCTTTCGCTTTTTATCACTTCAGGAAGGCGAGCCACAAAAGGTATATAACTTTCAAACGATACCTATATACCTTTTGATGGAAAGGTATATACCTTTCGAACGAAACGTATATACCTTTGGAGAACTCTGAGCGCGCTACCTATCGGACAGCGGTAAATACTCGATAAAAGTAAGGGTTCTGTAGGCTTAAAGCTCTACAATGGTGATTCCGGCGCCACCAAAGCGCACGTCTTCGTCATAGAAGCGCTTCACAAAAGGCTTGGAGGAAAGATCTTCCCGAATGCTTTGTCGCAACGCACCGGTACCTGTTCCGTGTAGCAGACGCACCTGAGGCACGCCGGCCTGTACCGCCTCATCCAAAAAATAATCTACAGCCACGAGCGCATCGGCAGCACGCATTCCACGCACGTCAAGCTCCTCTTTAAAGTGCATCCGCTTTTCGTGCAAATGCTCCGTTATGTTGGAGGATGCACGCTGTACGGGAGCCGGCGCGTTGGGACGCTTGGCGCGTTCCAGTTCAGAGAGCGGTTTGGTGCTGCTCATAGCACCTCCCAAGGCGATTACCGCCTTATCCCCTTTTATTTCCAAGATAGTTCCCTCCACCTCAGTTCCTTTGATGCGGACGCGCACTCCAGGTGCCGGAACGAATGGAATCGGAGCTTTGCGCTCAATCTTCTTCTTTCGCTTGCTTTTCGGCAGCAAAGGATGCTCGGAAGATGCGCTTTGTTGCTTGGATTGATGCTGCTCTTTATAGCTTTCCAATGCTTCCCGGGCAACGCGCGTTGCCTCCTTTTCCGCGCCACTTTCCTTAATTTGGCGAATAGTCCCCTCTATGCGTGCGTTTGCTTCCGCCAAGAGCTGCGTCGCTTCTTTACGAGCCTCCTCAATAAGCGATGTACGTTCGTTGCGAATCTTCTCCAAAGCCGCTTCATACTTCTCGGTAACGGCATCCTGCTTCTTGCTTTGTATGCGTATTTCCTCGCGCTTGCGGTGCCAATAGTTACGGTCGCGAGCAATATCCATTAGGTAACGTTCGCTGTGCAAACGCTCTTCGCCCACAATTTCCTTAGCATAATCGAGTACCTCCACAGGCAAACCGCTCCGATGTGCTATCTCTAAGGCGAACGAACTGCCCGGTCGCCCAATCTCCAACTTAAAGAGCGGCTTCATGGCGGAGCGGTCGTAACACATAGCTCCGTTGATAATTCCTTCGTGTTCCGAGGCAAACTGCTTCAGATTGGCATAGTGCGTAGTTATGATGCCAAAGCTTCCATGTTCGTTGAAATGCTTGAGGAGCGCCTCGGCAATAGCACCTCCCAGCTCGGGTTCCGTACCGGCGCCGAATTCGTCTACCAGTAGCAGGCTTTCGGGCGAAGCGATGCGACAGAACGCCTTCATAGCCGCTAAGTGCGAACTATAGGTACTGAGATCGTCATCAATAGATTGATCATCGCCAATATTGATTGCCAATGCGCTGAAAACGCCCGCCTCGGAATCGGGCGAAACAGGGATGGGAAAGCCACATTGCAGCATATATTGCAGCAGAGCGCACGTCTTGAGGCAAACCGATTTACCACCGGCATTCGGGCCGGATACCAATAAGATGCGCCCTTTTGGCGCTTCCAAGCAAATATCCAAAGGAACCAATTCCCGTCCTTGTTGCTTTAAAGCGGCTTCGAGCAACGGGTGTCGCGCTTTGAACCAACGCATGTGCGGTTCGCTCTTTATCGGCGGCATGCAGGCATTTATCCTAAGGGAATAGCGCGCCACAGCGTGCAAAGCATCCACCTTGCCCATAACTTCGTAGAGACGACCTATTAGCGGTATAGAGGGACGAATACGATCAGCTGTTTCAATCAATATGCGGATAATCTCTTTGCGCTCGGCTATTTCCAATTCGCGTAGTCGGTTGTTGCTCTCTACTACGGCCAAAGGCTCGATAAATACGGTCTTTCCGGTAGCAGATTCATCGTAAACGATGCCGGGAACAAGCTTGCGATACGCCGGCGTTACCGGGATCAGCAAATGTCCGTCCCTAAGTGTAGGCTGCGCGCCTTCTTCCGCCCATCCCTCACGTATGGCTAGTTCGAGCTGCGACCGCGTCAGTTTGCTCGTTTGCCGAACTACGGCGGCCTGTTCGCTCCTTAGTTCTTTGAGCGTGACAGATGCATTATCCTTGATTCTTCCGAAGCGATCCAGCAGAGATTCTATTCGATCAGCAAGCTCAGGAAGAAGAAACTCGCTTCCGAGCAATGCCTTCAGCGTGGGATAACCCGCCTCGGCATTCGTATCTTCCGAATCGTTTACCGACAAAAAGCGATACAACGCCTCAGCACTGCGGAGCAATACCGCCAAATCAGCCAACTGTTCTTCGCTCAGATAGCTCCCCGCCGGCTCTAATGCAGCTATTTCTCTTCGCAAATCGGCAAAGACAAGGGACGGCAAAGCCCGTCCGGTTTGCAAAAGGCTCATCATCTCCGCAACCGGTGCAAAGCGTTGTTTCAGCGTTTCGGCATCCGCCGTTGGCACAATGGAGGTAATGATTTCTTTACCCGGTTCGCTGCCGCATTCCGCCACAATGAGAGCGCGCAGCCGCAAAGCATCCACTTTGGCTTCGTATTGTTCAGGAAAAAGGCGCAGAACTTGGGACATACCTCTAGAAAAGACGGAAAACGTCGTTCAGATTAGCGAATAGGAACAGAGCGATGAGCAATATCAATCCCACCGATTTAACCTTTACAATCACTCGATCATCCACCTTTTTGCGCGTTACTAACTCCCACAAAGCGAATAGAATCTCCGCTCCGTCAAGCATCGGTATGGGTAGGAAGTTCATAAAAGCAAAGATGAGCGACAGAAACGCCACCACGTTCCAAAAGGAATAAGCGTCAAAAACACCGCTAAAGAGTTTACCCATTGAGATAAAGCCTCCCATTTCGCCGGCACCCTCTTTGGTAAAGACGTACTTCATATCGCCTGCGTATCCGCGCAACATAGCGTTAGCCCTTTGGACGCCACGCACAAAGCCGTCCGTAAGATTATACGATATGTGGCTCGTCCGGTATATTTTGTCGGGTGGAGCAAGGTAAACGCCCACTCTGCCCATACTATCGGGCGTAATCGAAAGGTATAGCGTATCCGCGCCGCGCAATAAATTTACTGAGACGCTTCGCTCCTCATACTGCCGAAAAAGGATACGTGCATCGCTCACATCGTGCACCGCGCTACTGTCTATTTGCAACAATTGGTCGCCTTTGCGCATACCGGCTACGTAAGCGCGGCTGCCTTTCGGCACACTGTCCGCCACAAACGGCACCTGAATACCCAGGAAACCCTCTTTACCGGCGATCACTCGCTGCATCATATCCTGCGGTATGTCGATAGAAACTCGTTCTCCATCCCGAAGAACCTCCACCTGCTTCGCTTCAATGATCTCTCTTATGAATCCGTCCGCAAATACGTTCAGCCGATTACCGTCTGCCGTTAGGATGATATCGTTATCCTTAAAGCCTACCTTGTGCGCTGCTTCAGAAAAGTACATTCCCTGCGTGATGTCAGACGAATAGAGCAGTGTATCGCCCCAGCGCATCGAAATGCCTGTATAGATCAAATATGCCGCAATAAGATTAAACAGAATGCCGGCGATCATTACGATGATCCGTTGCCACGCCGGCTTGGCGCGCAACTCATCGCTCTGTGGCGTTGAGGGCTTGCCGGTAGCCAGTAGCTGTTCATCCGCCTGACCGCTCAGCTTGCAATATCCGCCAATTGGGAGCCATCCCATACCGTATACCGTGCCGCTCTTCTTTCCTTTGAAGCGGAACAACGCTTTGCCGCCGAGGTCGAAGAAGAGGAAGAAACGCATTACACGTACCCCGAAGAGCCGTGCCGCCAGATAATGCCCCAACTCGTGTATGAATACCAGCAGGGAAAGGGCAAGCATCAACTGGATAAGCTTGCTTAATACGATGAGCAGTGTGGTCATTTCCGTTCCTTCCGTCCTTGTTCGTTCTGTTTCTCTCTCGATGTTTGCAACGCAAAGGTAGCGCATTCGCCCCACTTCCATGCGCCTCACTGCTCTACCCCACTCTGACAAACAAACCGGCATACCCGACATTTCCCGATACAGAACTACAAAATGCAAAGCGCGAGATGCAACAACCACCCCACTTCCATGCGTTTCACTGCCCCACCCCACTCGGACAAACAAAATGGCAGACCCGACCCTTCCCGACACAGAACTACAAAAAGCGAAGCGCGAGATACAACAACCACCCCACACCTCCCCTTCTTTTAACCCATCTCACCCACAGAGCCGCCCTCTTCCTACCACGCTTTTGACCCTTTTCACTGAAAGCCCCACCCACCTATATACCTCCGCGTCAATACTTACCCAATCGGAGTTTATCGGAACTTATCAGAGTCAATCAGAACTTATCAGAAATGATCCGATACCTTCCGATTAGTTCCGATTTGCTCCGATAAATTCAGATACCCTCAAACAAACATACCGATCGTACCCTACCACCTCCTGCCCGCACCGCAGCGCACCTTCCCCCCAGCTTTAGCGCACATGCCCCTCATTCCTGCGCACCAACGCGTCCATCGCAGCGCACCTCCGCCCCAACTTCAGCGCACTTTCCCCATCAATCCTCCCACCAACGCCCCTCACCGCAGCGCACCTTTGCCCACTAACCTAGGCACGAACGACCCCATACATGCGCACGTTCGCACTCTTTTCTACCGAGGAAATGCAGCGGTTCTCCCATACGAACAAATCGTTGCTCCCATGCTGTCCGAGCGTTTGTACGGACATATCTGGAAAAAGTCTATAGGGTATCTGGAGAAAGTCTATAGAGTATTTTCAGAAAGTCTATAGACTTTTCTCCGACCGCACCGTACATCCGCTCCGTCCCCCCCATCCTTCGCTCGGTTCTCATAGTACAAACAACCGGTTCCCTCCCAGCCTCTGCCCCATCATTACCTATCTACTACTCAGCTCCCTTCGTATTAACGGCCCGATTCATCCCCCACACCGCTGCATTATTCCACATCCCTTTACACATCATCACCTATCTAACACTTCGCTTCCTTCGTACAACTGAGACAATTCCTCCCTTTCCTAGCCCCATCATCACCCATCTATTTCCTCGGTACTTTCGTATAAACGTTGCGACACTTCACATCTTTGGTTCCGCTCGTATGAAATGGGTGGCACGGTTGATCAGAACGGACGGGGCGGAGGCTCGGTATAACCAATCCGTCTACACAGGACGAATCGGTGTCGGTTCTGGATGGACGTGACGGTTCTTCCCGTACGAAGGTTCGTATTTCGTTGATTTAGCTACTATTTAATGCCGATTAAACGGCGATAAAGCAACGCTAATTGGTGGGTAAAATAGAAGGGAACTTTGTCGTCAGTATGGAACACAAGGGACTCGCTTCCTATTATGCAATCGGAACGTATCGGATGAAATCTGAGGAGATCGTACTCTATTTGGACGCATCGGGAAGATCCAAGCACTGGGATGCGCCATACCTGCCGATAGGATTTAGCGACAATTACTCACATAAGCCATTTACAATGAGAAAATAGGACTATCGCTGACAGAAGCCGGTGGGTGCTTTCCGTTGATAAGAGGCGATTGAATTTGTAGGAAATAGGCACAAAAAAGTGGCATCCCGATAAGGGGATGCCACAGAGGATTGCTCTCTTGGAGAGCATTTGTGTTTGTTCCGTTGCTTACAAGACGGTAACCCATCCGTAGGGATCAGCTTCGTCACCGTACTGAATGGCACGGAGTTTGTGATAAAGCTTTTCGCAAACGGGACCGGGCTTGCCGTCCTTAGCGATTTCGTACGTCCTATGTTCGTCCAAGTCGTCGATGCGAAGGATGGGGCTGATCACGGCAGCTGTACCGCAAGCACCGGCTTCTTCAAATTCGGCGAGTTCTTCTTCGGGGACGTGACGGCGTTCTACCTTCATGCCCATATCTTCAGCCAACTGCATCAAGCTCATATTGGTGATGGAAGGCAGGATGGAAGTGGACTTCGGCGTGATATAGGTATTGTTCTTGATTCCGAAGAAGTTAGCGGGACCGCATTCATCGATATACTTCTTTTCCTTTGCATCGAGGAAGAGGCATGCGGAATAGCCCTTTTCGTGGCAGAGAACTGTGGGCACCATACCGGCGGCATAGTTACCGCCCACCTTGATCGTACCGGTACCTAAGGGGGCAGCTCTGTCGTATCCGCGCATAATAGCCATAGGAGTGGGCTTGAAGCCTTCCTTGAAGTAAGGACCTACGGGCGTTACGAATACAACGAAGAGATACTCGGGAGCGGGTTTAACACCAACCTGTTCGCCCAAGCCGATGAGCAGAGGACGAATATAGAGCGAAGCTCCGCTTTCGTAAGGCGGAACAAAGCGTTCGTTGAGCTTAACTGCCTTCAGGCATGCTTCAACAAAGAGTTCTTCGGGAACAGGTTGCATTACGACCCCTTCAGCGGAACGAATCATACGCTTAGCATTGTCGTGGATGCGGAAGATGCGAATCTTTCCGTCCTTGCCACGGAACGCCTTCTGACCTTCAAAGGCTTCCTGTCCGTAGTGCAGGCAGGTAGCTCCCATGTGAAGGGTTATAGTTTCGTCCTGAGTTACTTCCAACTCGCCCCACTTACCGTTGCGGTAGTAGCAGCGTACGTTGTAATCCGTTTTGTGATAACCAAAGCCTAACGAGGCCCAATCAGTTTTTTCCATGTTTTGAATGTTTATACGTTACTAATTGATTATTCTTACTTCACTAATGATCAAAAACGAGCGCCATAGCCGGCGAGGGTACGTCAAGTAGTTCTCCGCGCTTATAGACACAGGTTCCGTTTACATAGGTTGCCTCCACGGAGTGCTTGAAAGTTGTACCCTCAAAAGGCGACCAACCACACTTGGAGAGAATTATATCCTTTGTTACCGCCGTTGGGCACTCAGGATTTACCACTACGATATCAGCGTAATAGCCAGGGCGCAGGAAACCACGCTTTTGTACGGCAAATCGCAGAGCCGGATAATGAGCGGTTTTAGTGGGAATTAGCTCTAGAGGAAGCTCGCCACGCCCTACCAATTCCAAAAGAACCAAAAGCCCGAATTGAGCCAAGGGACCGCCGGAAGCTGCTTTAAGTGCGCCACCCTGCTTTTCGCTCAATAGATGAGGGGCATGATCCGTAGCAATAACGGAAATACGACCCGTCCGTACACCTTCAAGAAGCGCTTCCCGATCGCTTTCCGTTTTGATGGCGGGATTCCACTTAATTAGCGTGCCTTTCTCGGCATAATCGCCATCGTTAAACCAAAGATGATGAATGCATACTTCAGCCGTAATGCGACGTATTTCCATAGGATCGGCGGCATCAAAAAGAGCCGTTTCCTTCGCTGTGGAAAGGTGCAACACGTGCAGGTTAGTACCATACTTAGTAGCGCGCTCCAAAGCCTCAGCCGTGCACCGATAACAAGCTTCCTCGCTACGAATCAACGGATGATACTCAATGGGGGGATCTTCGCCCCACTGTTCAATGGCTCGCGCCTTATTTTGCCTGATAATGGTTTCTGACTCGGAATGGATAGCAATTGGAAGGGGAAACTCGGAGAAAAAGCAATCCAAGGCTCGCTCATCGTCCACCAACATATTTCCCGTGGAAGAACCGAGGAAAAGCTTCAAACCGGGTATAAGCCGGGTATCAATTTTGAGTGCTTCCTGACAATTGGTATTCGTTCCGCCAATGAAAAAACCATAATTACCATAGGAATGCTCTGCCGCATAATCACGTTTTGCCATAAGAGCCTCGTAATCAATCGTGGGAGGCTTCGTGTTAGGCATATCCATATAGGAAGTAACGCCTCCGGCTACGGCAGCGCGGCTTTCCGAAGCTATATCGCCTTTATGGGTTAACCCCGGAGTGCGGAAGTGTACTTGGTCATCAATTAGCCCTGGCAATAGGAGCAAACCGGTACAATCTGTAATTTCGTAGCCTTCAAACCGTCGGTACGCAACCTCAACGGAAAGCTTTCCTTCCAAAACGGCACTAATTGTATCGCCTTCAATAGCAATAGAGCCGATATAGGAACGACCTTCGTTGACAATAGTTCCGTTGAGTAGTAACGTTTTCATAGGCTTACCTTTCTTTTTCTCCTTTTACTACAGGGAATGAACCTCGGCAAGCTCTGTAGCGCAATTTGATTACCCCACCGAACGCTTCGCCAAATATAGAGCTACTCATCTTGGAAGAACCGAGTTGACGGTTAGTAAAGGTTATGGGTACCTCTTTGATGCTATAACCCAATCGATAGGCGGCAAACTTCATTTCTATTTGGAAGGCATATCCCTTAAACTCAATGGCATCCAAATCAAGTTGCTCTAAAACGGCTCTCCGATAACAGACAAAACCCGCCGTTGGGTCCTTAACGGGCATCCAAGTGACCATCCGTACATATAGCGAAGCGCCATAGCTGATGCATCTACGGATGAACGGCCAATCGGCAATTCCACCGCCTTTTGTATAGCGCGAACCTACCGCTACGTCGTATCCCTCGTAAGCCACAGCGTTGTAAAGACGGGATAAAGCCGAAAGCGGATGGCTAAAATCGCAATCCATCTCAAAGATAAACTGATACTCATGCGCCAAAGCCCATTTGAAGCCGGCAATATATGCCGTACCGAGCCCAAGCTTTCCGCTCCGTTCCAATATATGAATCCGTTGCGGATACTTAGGCATCAACGCCTTTACTACTCCTGCCGTGCCATCAGGCGAAGCATCATCCACAAAAAGCAGATCAAAGCTTATATCAAGAGCCATAACGCGGTTAATCATCTCCGCCACGTTCTCCCGTTCGTTGTAAGTTGGTATGATAATTAAGCTTTGAGACATTGTTTGTCCATCTGTATCAGTATCGGTTCTTCCCTTTTTCCCTTGCAAAGATAGCTATTTAAGTGCATCAATTGCTCGTAGCCACATTGTTCCCACGGCATCGCTGGGCATGCGCCATTCTCCGCGTGGAGATAGGCTAATGCAACCCACCTTGGGGCCATCGGGCATACAGTTACGTTTGAACTGCTGGCTGAAGAAGCGCTTTACGAATTGCTTCATCGTGGTCTTTATTATCTCTTGATTGTACTTTTCGGCAAACGCCACACTTGCCAAATAGAAAACCTTTTCAGGACTAGACTTACCGTATATCATATGATAAAGGAAAAAGTCGTGCAATTCGTAGGGACCAATCAGCTGTTCCGTAGGCTGAATCATCTCATTTTCACCGGCTTTAACGGGGAGCAGTTCCGGGCTGTAAGGAGTAGCCACAATATCTGCAAGCGTAGCCGCTAAGCGTTCTCTTTGCGCTTCCCTACTTGCATACCAACCAACAATAAGTGCAACGCAGGTTTTGGTTACGGTAGCATTAACACTATACATTGACATATGGTCGCCGTTGTATGTACACCACCCTAAGGCTATTTCGGAAAGGTCACCGGTTCCCACCACAATTCCTTTATGTTTATTGGCGAGATTCATCAGTATTTCGGTACGTTCCCGAGCTTGAACATTCTCGTACGTGGTATCGTGTTGCGATACATCGTGACCGATAGCCTTATATTGCTGCAGGCAAGCCTCGCGAATATCAATTTCTTCAAAAGTTACCCCTAATTCCTCACAAAGAGCGAGTGCGTTGTCGTGCGTACGGTGCGATGTTCCGAATCCTGGCATAGTAACGGCTATAATGCCCTTACGAGAAAGCCCGAGCTTATCAAAGGCAGCTGCGGTAACCAAAAGAGCAAGCGTTGAATCCAATCCACCCGATATACCGATAACTGCATGTTCGCATCCGAGATGTCGAAGCCTTTGTACCAGACCGCACACCTGAATTTCGAACATTTCCGAACAATTCACTTCGTCCGAAACCCCTTCAGGGAGAAAGGGATTCCGCCGAATAGGACGATTTACGGGGAAAGAATCTTCCGGCTTACGCAAGCGGAACGGGATTTCCGTAATTTCTTCCTGAGTAAAGTGCGATACAGCACTCTTAAAACTGCTGTTGGTCAGCCGTTCCGATTGGATCTGCGTTACGTCAATATCGCTCACAATCATTCGCTCTGAATAGTCAAAGCGTTGCATTTCCTCCACTATTTTGCCTATTTCGGCAATAAAAGCCTTACCGGTGTATACCAAATCGGTAGAGCTTTCGCCGTATCCGCTGGAGGCATATACGTAGCCGTACAGCCCTTGCGAGGAAAGACCGCTTATAAGCGAACGAAGATAATTGTGCTTTCCTACGTTTTCGTTGCTGGCACTTAAGTTAAAGATGATGTGTGCTCCATAGAGCCCAAGGCGCGTACCGGGCGTGTAGGGCGTCCACATATCCTCACAAATTTCAATGCCGATTCCCACTTTACCGCTCTTAAATAGGATATTTCTTCCTATCGGAACCGTTTCGTCCCCTATCGCTACCCTCTTGTACTGCAGCACTTCACTGGGCGAAAACCAACGCTTTTCCTGAAACTCTCTGTAATTGGGAAGGTAGGTTTTGGGAATAGCTCCCAATATGTGCCCCTGCTGGAATACAACCGCGCTGTTAAAGAGCTTTTCCTCTACACGGATAGGCATACCAACAATGGCGAGGACCTCTGTTGAAGCGGTTTCTGCTACCAACTGAAGCAGCGCATTATATGCTTCCTCTATAAGAAAAGGATGTAGGAGCAGATCGCCTGCCGTATAGCCGGTAACCGAAAGCTCCGGGAAAAGAATTATTTCAACTCCCTCTTTATCCGCATTCCGAATCATCTCCGCTATGCGGGACACATTATAGTAGCAATCGGCTACTTTTACATAAGGGACGGCTGCCGCCACCTTTACAAAACCATGCTTCATACACGCCTTCTACCTTGTTGGGATGCTCCGTTGAGATCAACCCTAAATTCTCTTTGGCAAAGGTAGCTATTTTGCCGATGTGCCGGTATGGGTTTCCATAGCCAATCGGGAACTTCCGAAGCATACCTGTACACTACTCGGAAAAACATCTATACCTTTCACTCAATAGGTATAGATGTTTAGAGCAAAAGGTATATACCTTTCGTTTGATATGTATATACCTTTTTCCGCAATGCTTCGAGTATCCTAAGCAGAAGCAATACGATACATTTGCACTGACTTTATTGCTTGATGTACTGACTTTTAATAAGCCGGATAGCTTCTTCTATTAAAGTATCTTTGCCGGCTGCAACGTCTTCATCCTTCAAGAGGATCACCTTATCCGGAGCCACGCCGAACTCAATATGTTTATCGTCCAAATCAGTGGTTACACTTGAAGAGTAACGTACAGCCCATCCGTTGGGAAGTTCGCTCGAACGTGGTAGACCGCCTCCACCTCCGGTAGTATCACCCAACAGAGTTGCATAGGGCATTGCCTTCATATAAAGAGCAAAATCGTTAGCTGCACTATACATTCCCCTGTTCGTAAGCACCACGACCGGACGAAGCCAACGAATGCTCTGCTTAAGCGTATCTATCGATAGTTCATACCGTTCCGAAAAATCGTTATGCCCCTTTCCGGTCTTATAGCGCATATAACCCACCGGCGTGTGCTCTTCAGCAAAATGTGACGCAAGCAACTCGGCATAAGCCACATTTCCCCCACCATTATCCCGCACATCCAATATAATTCCCTTGCAATCCTTAAAGCGAAGGAATACATGGGCTATATTGCCGGCTCCGATGGGAGAAGAGAAAGAGGAATAGACCATCAGCCCTATTTTATCGCGCGAATGGCCATTGTACAAAATCTTGTTATAAGCGATGCCGGAAGCGGTGCGGTAATCCTCGCCCAAATATAGGTTGCGCACCTTGTAATCGATATTGGCAGGGTGATTTTTGTACCATCCTTTGTAACGACTCACATCAAAAGGTGTAATCAAATTGACATGCCCGTCCTTCAACTCGTTTACTAAGAGCGCCATAGCATCAAATAGATCATCGTCATTCTTTGCTTTTTGCACAAGTGGTAGGTACTTATCGTACATATCGCTCCAAGTACTATCCTTGGGAAGTTTCTGATCAAAGTAACAATAACCTTCGTCCAAAACTCGCCATAGAGCGCGATAGTTTGTTCCGGCATCCCTGTTGTAATCGCCTTCAGTAGAGCAGGATGCGAGTGCAACAAGGAGCAGAATACCGAAAATGAGTTGTTTTATGTTCTTGATCATAGTGCTACGTTTCCAAACAAAAACGATTTTGCTTTATCTGAGGTTGTGGCTCTCCGGCCTCGTAGCCAGAGGGTTTCAAAGGAAATTCCCACGAATCCGGTGTGAGTTGTCATAATCCTTCTGCGCGAACTAATTCGTGCCGCATCCGCATCGAACCTATAGCCGGCTTGCAACGTAATGGCATTCCAAAGCGGTACGTCAACGGTAAACGATAGCGTGGATTGGAGCTGATTGCCCCAATGTGTACACAGAGCCGAGCGCACAAATCCCCCGTCTACATAAAACTGCTCATAATAGCTTTCTGCGTATCCGATTCGGTTGGCAACCCCTATGGTATTGATATTAGCATATAGACGAAGTGCTATGGGCCATTTAGGAGAAGGAACGCGCCAGCCCAGCAATACTCCCGCCGTTATGTCCGCTTTGGCATCAAAAGATGCGGGATTATTACCGTTACGCGAATGGATCCGCGCTCCTCCGGCAATACGTATGCCGGGGCCAACCCCCAAACGGAATCCGTAGGGCAAAGCGAAACGTACCATAGCTTCAGGATGGAATTCCCCACGAAAGTAGCTAATGGAGGCATTTTGTGCCGGATTTAATGTATTTGAATACTGGAAATAGCTATCCATACGAAGCATCCATTGCCCTTTATGGGTAAACGGAAACTCGCCCTCACCCGATAGCGTATAGGCGGTTCCTCCATACCTAAGCGGACTGAGCCATTCGTCCGTGATAACCGTTCCCCCTATTCCTGCTTTGAAAGAGAGGTAGTTGCTCGGAGGAAGCGATGCGTTCTCCTGGGCAAATGCCACCTGTACAAAGGTAAATAGAACGGCAACTATACAGATAATACGTTTCATTCTCCTGTAGATTCTTCTTCCTCGTTTTCAACTACTTCTACTTCAGAAACCTCACGTGTTGTAAGTCGTTTCCCTTTGGCGCCTATGCCTTTTACTCCAACAAAATCAACTATTGATTCCTGATCCTCGGGTCTATGCTCGTCCTTACCACCATAACGAATTACAAGGGATGCAGATGCCGCATCGCTCAGCTGCATCAGTTTGTTGCCTTCGCCTTGCAGTTGTAGAGGTTTTTCGCGATCCGTAAACTGAAAACGCTTTAAGTATACATATCCCTGCTCACCTTCTCTGTAGACGGCACTCCATACCTTATTGGGATCAAAACGCTCTACACAGAGCAAATCTGCCGGGAAATGAACGCTTTCATCCACTTCTGCCGTAAAGTACAAGCCACTTTTGCACACAACCAATAATTTGTCCTCTGCCTCAAATTCGCCCAACAAAGTGCCTTGTTCGTTAAAGTTTATGCGAAGCACGTCCTTATCGAACCAAACCTTACGACCGCCCAGCGTAGATGCACCTTTTTCTTTAAGCAAAATACGCTGAATCGTGGCTCGAGTTACCAAATTTCCTCTACTCGTTCGCCCTTTAATGAGTATTTCGCTGAAATCTTTTTCGAAAACCAAGTTACGCATTCTCAGTTGTTGCTTAAGAGTTATGCGCACGGTTTCAGCTTCTCCATTGGGATTGGCAGTAAAGTAAAGCACCTTCGAGCCTGCCTTTCCGGTAGTTAAATTATATTCTTTATCGCGAACCATCCCGGTAACGTAGAATCGTTTTATGAAACAAGGGCCCTGTGTTCCACTACGATAAATTACATTATAAATGGTTCGCTTATCATTACGTATATACCGATCAATATGAATAACCTCCTTTTTGCCTAAAAACTTCTTCTCCTCAATTTTAGTAATAAGATAAGTTCCATCCCGGAAGAAAACGATCATATCGTCTAATAGCGAACATTCTGTTACAAAGGTTCCGTTCTTAATCTGAGTACCGGCAAAACCGCCCTCAGCATCCCAAAAGAGACGTTCGGTAGCTTCTATCACTTTGGTTGCCTCTATATTGGAAAAGCGTGCCAAAGTTGTTTTCCGTTGCCAGTCTGCAAAGTGTTCCTCAATCAAACGTTTGTAATAGGCAATCGTATAGGCTACAATATGCTCAATATTATCTGCGAGCTGTGCCATCTCTTGTTCGATTCGGGCAATCTTCTTATCGTGAGCCGCTCGGTTAAAACGAAGAATGCGCGCCATCTTTATTTCCAAAAGACGTTTCAGATCTTCACGTTTAATGGCTCGCACAAAAGTGAGCCCGGGCAACGCCAGAATACGTTTTTCAACATAATCCAAGGCTTCTTTTTCGTTAGAAGCCTCTTCAAAGGGCTGTTCCTTATAGATGCGTTCTTCAATAAAGATCCGTTCCAATGAGGCCGCTACATGCCCTTCGCGCAATTCGTGTAGCCGATGTTCCAATTCAGCTTTCAGTAATTCGACGGTTCTATCGGCACTATGCTTCAAAAGATCCGATACACCGAGGAATGCCGGCTTTCCATCCTGTATCACGCAAGCATTGGGTGCTAAGGATACTTCGCAATCGGTAAAGGCATATAATCCGTCAATTGTTTTATCCGTGGAAACGCCTTGCGGTAGCTGAATGCGTATATCCGCCTCCTGGGCCGTCATATCGTCTATATGTTTTACCTTGATCTGTCCCTTGTCGTTGGCACGTAAAATCGAATCAATCAGCATTGCCGTTGTTTTACCGTACGGAAGCGAAGTGATACTCAGCACCCGATCTCCGATACGTTCTATACGCGCACGGCTCTTCATTTGCCCCCCACGCCGACCATCATTATAGCGATCTACATCAAGCAATCCACCGGTGGGAAAGTCAGGATACAGCTCAAACTCTTTACCTTCCAAATAGGCAATTGCAGCTTCCAAAAGTTCCTTGGGATTATGCGGATATATTTTGGACGAAAGACCTACGGCAATTCCCTCGGCTCCTTGTGCCAAAAGGAGCGGAAAGCGTACCGGCAGATAAACAGGTTCCTCGGCAGTAGCATCATAAGTTGGGCGCATCTCAGTAATATTATCGTCAAAAGCCACTTCCAGCGCAAAGGACGACAGCTTTGCTTCGATGTATCGTCCGGCGGCAGCTTCATCTCCGGTGAGGATATTCCCCCAGTTTCCCTGCGTATCAATAAGTAATCCTTTCTGACCGAGTTGTACCAGAGCATCGTTAATGGAAGCATCTCCATGCGGATGATACGCCATCGTTTGCCCTACTATCTTAGCGACTTTATGCAAATGACCATTCTCAAAGAGATGCATCGCGTATAAGACGCGCCGCTGCACCGGTTTAAGGCCATCCTCAATATGGGGTATAGCGCGCTCAAGGATTACATAGGAAGCATAATCCAAGAACCACGTACGATACATTCCCGGCAGCGTTTTGATATCCTCGTCAGCAGGCAGAGTTGCTTCTGAGTGTGCCATAGGTTCGCCCACTATCGAATCACCTTCCATTTCGCTCTTTTGCGCGGAATGCAACTGTTCTTCGTTTGATTCTCCGCTTGATTCTCCGTTTTGCTCGTTAAATAGCCCCATATTGTCTTGTTCGTCCGTCATATACGTATGATACCTGTTTCCTCGCAAAATTACTGCTTTCTTGCGATTACTAACGGAAAACCACCCCTCATTCCTCTATATCTCATTAACGAGAAGCGTAGCAACTGCAAGAAAAGCGACGTGAAACGTCTACAGTCTATCAGACCTGCTCGCGAGCCTAATAGAACAGCATTTAAGGGAAGACGGGTGGGGGAATTGATTCCCTCACCCGTCGTTCGGTCTTTCTTCGGTTAGCTTTTCCGAAGGTTGCAGCGCAGTTTCAGCGCGATGCTGCTCGCCGCGCTTTACGCAATGTTAGTACTTGGGGCGTTCTTCGTATCGTTTTTCGATCACGTCCCAGCGAACAATGCTCCACAGATCCTTAACGTGATCAGCACGGCGGTTCTGATAGCTCAGGTAGTAGGCATGTTCCCATACGTCAAAGCAGAGCAGCGGATTGAGCCCCGCACGATAGGGATTACCGGCATTAGGCATCGATTCAATCGAGAGTTCGCCCTTTTCGTCTGCAGCGAGCCATGCCCAACCGCTTCCGAATAGCCCCGTTGAGGCATCATTCATAGCCTGTTGGAACTGTTCGAAGCTACCCCACTTCTTATTAATGGCTTCCGCCAACTTACCGGATGGTTTGCCTCCGCCCTTTTCTCCGCAGAACTGCAAGAAATAGAGGTTATGGTTCAGTACCTGACCTGCTTGATTGTACATTTTGCCTTCTGCCTTCTTTACGATTTCGCCCAACGACATGGATTCGAACTCGGTACCGGCGATCAGCTTATTCAATGTATCCACGTACCCTTTTAGGTGCTTTCCGTGGTGATAGTTAATAGTTTCCTCACTGATAACAGGAGCCAAAGCACCTGCTTTGTACGGTAATTCGATTAGTTTGTGTGTCATAATGGTCTTTTAGTTAATGATTATTCGTTTCCTTACACATTACTTCCAACAAAGATAACGATTCCGACTGAAACTACCTATAGTTTTCACTTGCCGAAAGCTATATAACTATCGGATGATACCTATATACCTTTGAAACGAAACTTATATACCTTTCACTGAAAAGGTATATACCTTTTGGCCCCGATGAACCTTAGGCGGAAAAATAGTCTTTTACAAACGGATGTATATTGAGCGACCTCTGCCCGACGTTGATACAGCGAATGAATTATGCAAGACAGACATCTGTAGGAGCTCCTCATATCATTGAAAGGAAACAAAAGGCTTCCGTTTGATTAAACCTTTGCTTCTTTTGCACTCTTATTAGAATAGAAGGATTGAACCTAAGCAAAAGTGCAATCCGAGTGATGTATGACTACAAAAGGAAATAAAGCCAGCCCAATACCCTCCGGAGAGAGTTGCCGCCGGGCATACCGAGTGCCGGACGGCTACTTTACCGATCTGAAAGCGCAAATGGAAGCACGCATCGCCAACGAGCCTCAGGTTGAAGTGCAGGAACAACAATCTGTTCCCCGCATAAGTCGCTTATCGCTTGTACTGCGTCCTTACCTTTATATGGCAGCTACTTTCGTTGTGGTTATTGGTTCTGTGCGTATGCTTCGGTTGGTTCGTAACGATCTTGCCGAAAAGGAAACGAAGATTTCGGTATGCGCCGAAGAAAATACGCCTAAAACCTCTACCCAAACAGCCGAGAGTGACTTTGCCGAGCTTTACTCCGTCTATGCAGCCGATCGCATTCTTGATGAAGATTGGCTCGATGAAGTCTACTTAGAACCATAACAACCATCTGATTACCATCCGAATATGAAGAATTATATTATTCGTTTCGTTACTGCTGTTCTATGGATTATGGCAGGATTGGCACCACTCTCCGCACAACATTGCTTACGGCACGGTGTTGGTGGGGCGTACGAGCGTAAGGAATTACTAGAAGATAGGCGCGAATTCATCCAAAAAGAGCTTGGTCTGACCAATCAAGAGAGTGAGGATGTTGCCGCAATTCTGAACAAATGGGATGTGGAGCGCGCTGCATTATGGGAAAAGGTATTGGAGCAACGTAAAGCACTCAAGAAAAAGCAGAAGCTAACCCAAAGTGAGGTTATGGAGTATTACGCTCTGTTGCAGAAAACACGTGAGCAGGATGCCGCGCTCTCCTATAAGACTGAGGTGGCTCTTGCCCAATTGCTTTCGCCCGAAAAACTACTGAAGCTGGACGATGCGCGCAAGGATTTTATGCGTAACTTCCTTGCCAAACGCAGGAAAAGCTATATAAGTTGCCCAATTCTGAACTGTCCTACATTCTAAATGTAAGCTTCGGGTTGGCTCATTTCCACGTTTCCATTACCTTTGTTCTGCGGTAGCAGTTGGTTATCCAAGGATGCGTGCTGCGTTACCGATAACGAAAAGAGCAGACAGACAAAAAGAGACACTAAATTATGCCTATTGCGAAAGACCACTATGTAGCATGCCGCTACGACCTTTATTTGGGAGAAAAAGACGAGGATAACCTTATTGAGCAAGCTACCGCGGAAGCTCCGCTCATCTATATTCAAGGAGCTGAAATGATGCTACCAGCCTTCGAAGCCAAACTCGAGGGACTTGAGGAAGGAGATAACTTTGATTTTCTTCTCACCCCTAACGAAGCGTACGGCGAAGTTCGCGAAGATATGATCCTCAAATTATCGAAGGAAATATTCAAGGATGCATCAGGTAACTTTGATGCCGCTAACGTACAAGAAGGGCACACACTACCAATGATGACCAGCGATGGGCACAAAATACAGGGTACCGTAGTGGAAGTAACCGATAATGAGGTTGAAATGGACTTCAACCATCCGCTCGCCGGCGAAACGCTACACTTTATCGGAAGCGTTCTTACAGCGCGGCCCGCTACCGACGAGGATCGTGCCCGCATTGAAGCACTGGCGCATAGTCACGAAGGAGGCTGCGATTGCGGTGGTCACTGCGATTGCGACCAAGAACACGAGGAGGGTTGCGGACACGGCTGTTCGGGCTGTCATTAAGCACAATCCTTACCCCGAAACGAAAACGATAGCCCGATTTGGGCAAAGATCCATATGAATACGTTCGGAAACAACGTGCGGCTCACCACTTTTGGGGAGTCGCACGGCTTTTGTGTAGGAGGTGTTTTGGACGGATTACCTGCCGGGCTTCCCATTGATAAAGACGCGGTAAAACGCTTTATGGAGCATCGTAAGCCGGGGAATAGCACGCTTACCTCCGAACGTAACGAAAAGGACGAAGTTCGCTTCCTATCAGGACTAACCGAAGCATCCGTAACCACAGGTGCTCCTATTGCATTTCTCATTGAAAACAGGGATGTGCGGAGTGCAGACTACACCAAACTACAAGGATTATTCCGCCCCGGGCATGCCGATTACACCTATTTTGCCAAGTACGGCTTGCGTCCGTTGCCCGGAGGAGGACGTAGCTCTGCGCGCGAAACGGCAGTGCGTTGCATAGCCGGAGCCATCGCTTCGCAATGGCTGGCACGATACGGAATCCGTATAATGCCATTTGTTTGCCAAATTGGAGATATAAGCGTATCTCCTGATGAACGATTGGAGCCGGAGCGAGCCTATGAGTTTGCCACACGTTGTCCCAATCCCAGTGCAGATCAACGCATGGCGCAGCTTATCGAATCGGTTCGTGCCGAGGGAGACAGTATAGGCGGCTGCATAGCTTGCATTGTTGAGAGCGTACCGGAAGGATGGGGAGAACCAATATATAACAAGTTGAGCGCGCGCCTCAGCTATGCAATGATGAGCATCAACGGAGCAAAAGGATTCGAAATAGGCGATGGATTTGCGCTCGCATCTATGCGTGGCAGTGAAGCAAATGATGCCATGGAGCCGGATAACAACGGGAAACCGCGCTTTCTATCGAATCATTCCGGCGGAATTCTGGGTGGTATTTCCACGGGACAACCTCTTTTCTTTAAGATTGCCTTTAAGCCCACGCCCACTATTCATATGGCGCAACGCACCATAACTACGGATGGGAAGCCCACTACCTTCATAGCATCCGGACGACACGATCCCTGTATCGCCCTACGAGCAACAGCCGTTGTTGAAGCTATGACCGCTCTGGTACTTGCGGACTTTCTTGCCCTCGCAAAGTAGTTGCCTGCAGATCAGCCTAACGATACGCCGTTGTTGCTTCTTTACGCAGATTGATGAGCGCGTACCGCATACGTCCCAGCGCAGTATTGATGCTAACTCCGGTCTGCATAGCTATTTCCTTAAAGCTCATATCCTCAAGGTAACGAAGCTGTAGTACCTCGCGTTGCGCTTGCGGCAGCTTAGCTATCCAGTCGTGCAGCGCTCTATGTTCGCTCTGGCGTATTAGTTCTTCCTCCGCATTTCGCTCTTCCGAAGGCAATCGTTCCGAGAGTTCTTCCCGAAAGCTCTCATCCCATTCAGAAATAACGTTCTTAACCTTGACGCGCCTAAAGTGATCTATGATCAAATTACGGGCAACTTGCGTCACCCACGCCTTGAACTTGCCCTGACCGGTGTATTTACCCTCACGAAGCGTAAGGATAACCTTCATAAATGTATCCTGAAAAATATCGTCCGCCAGCGCACCATCGTTCACCGACATACGTATAAAGGTATGTAAAGGCGCATCATAGCGCAATACGAGCGTATTGAAAGCCGTACTACTACCCTCTCTGTATAGTGCTATCAGTTCATCGTCCGACAGCTTGGTTAAGTTGTCCATTCTTCTTATACCAACTTGGTTATAAAAAGTAGTAGTGTTTCGATAGGCTCTTCTCTAATTGCTTTTTCGTTTACTTTACGGGTGCAAATTAAGCGAAAATATATTAGACTGACAAGCAAAAGCACATTTTTGCATCCATTCATCCACATTTTCTGTCCGAATCGTCCCTCTTTTCCTGACGATCTTTCCTCTAACGAACCGAGCTTCTACGAGAAGCGACGTTCGCTAAGTTAGTGCACGCCTCAAAAGCTCTACACATTTCTCTTCAAAAAGATTGGCTCAGAAGCGCAAAAAGGGAGAACTCACCATGCTGCAAGCTGTATCATTGATGGCGGTTATACTATCTTTTTACAAAGGCAATAGCACATGGCGGGCGCCCATCCACAATAAGGTAGCGCACCTCCGTATATCCCAATGTGCGGAAAAACGCTTGATAAGTGGAAAACGTAAAACTGTTTTTGAACTTTACCCCCACTACTTTCAGCAGATTCATCCAACTGCGCGTGAGCAGATTCTTATTCTCTGGTTTGACGTACGTGGGAATTATGATCTCACCTCCCGGACGGCACACCCGATTCATCTCCTCCATCGCCTTCTTCGGCTCGGGGAGCAAATGCAACACATTGCCTGCAATGACCTTGTCAAAAGAGCTTGTTGCGTAAGGGAGTTGTGTAATATCTGCCTTTTCAAGATGCAAATTGGTAGCCTGACTGCACTTTTTCTTCGTTTGGAGCAACATTGCCGAGGAAAAGTCCGTTGCCACAATTGTTTGGCATAGCGGATATATCCGGAGCGTCAGCAGACCTGTGCCACAAGCGCATTCTAACACATTATCGGTGGATTTGATCTGTTCGGCCACAACCTCGCTCACTTTTCGATTAGCCTTTCCGTTCGTTACGTTCATAGGTATGTAGAATGTGCTCCTTTCTTCGTCCGAGTTCTTTGCCATAGTGTTCATTTTTGTATTCTCGTATCATCGTACAATTTGGCGAAACTGTATATCAGGACAAAGAAAGGTGGTGTAGCCTTGACGCTATAATGCTTCAAGGATGGATTTAACAGGGGAAAAGAAAGGCAGCCGACGGGAGCGCGCTCCTATCGGCTGTCCTCAGCTGTTGCGATTCTGTTCTCTATGGTATCCGCAGAGGTTAGGCTACGTAAGCGAAAGCCGTTCTGCTCTTATCAATCCGTGTAGAGAAGGGATTCTACGACCAATTCCGCTATACAATTCCGCTAAAGCCCATAAAGGACATAGCCAGTATGCTGGCGGAAACCATCGCTATGGGCACATTCTTCATTGCCTTGGGCAAATTAGCTTTAGTCAATTGCTCGCGAATGCCGGCAAATACAACCAGTGCTAATAGGAAACCAAGGCCGATCGAAATGGCATAAACCAAGCTTTCCAGGAAGGTGAACTCCTTCTGAATAACCAATATGGCAACCCCCAGCACACAGCAGTTAGTTGTGATAAGTGGCAGGAATACACCCAATGCCTGATAGAGAGGTGGCGAAACCTTTTTCAGCACCATCTCGAGCATCTGCACCAATGCAGCAATCACCAGAATGAAAGCGATCGTTTGGAGGTAACCGAGCCCTAAGGGATTCAGTACGAACATCTGAATCAGATAGGTAACCATCGTGGAGATTGCCAAGACAAAAGTCACGGCAGCACCCATCCCGGTTGCGGTATCAACCTTTTTGGATACCCCGAAGAACGGGCATATCCCTAAAAACTGCGACAGTACTACGTTATTGACAAATACTGCCGATATAAAAAGAAGTAGATATTGCATAGCTTTTACTGGCGTTTAGTGATGATATTGAACAAGGCGATAAGCGTTCCCAGTACGAGGAAAGCTCCGGGCGCCAAAATGAATACCAACGAGCCGTACATTTCGGGGAAGATGACTGACCCAAAGATCTTTCCGCTACCCAACAACTCACGAACCGATGCGAGGAGCGTCAGCGCCATCGTAAAGCCGAGACCGATACCTATACCATCGAACATAGCGATGAGGGGGTTCGACTTTGATGCCACCGCTTCGGCACGGCCTAATACGATACAGTTCACCACAATCAAGGGAATGAATATACCTAAGCTGCTATCAAGCGATGGGAGGAAAGCCTTAATCAGCAATTGAAGTATCGTTACCACGCTGGCGATCACCACAATGAAAGCGGGGATACGCACAGCATCGGGAATGAGATTCTTCAGACAAGAGATAAGCGTATTGGAGAGAATGAGCACAAAGGTAGTTGCCAAACCCATACTCAAACCGTTCAATGCCGAGGTTGTAGTGGCCAAAGTAGGACACATCCCCAAAAGCAATACAAACGTAGGATTCTCCTTTATGACACCATTGGAAAGTGCCGAGAGATATTTATTCATGGTATTACTCTGCTCTATTCGGTTATCAGTGTTGTACTATCCGGAGCGGCTTGCTGCTCAGTGGATTCAGATGTCTGCTCGGTAGCATCCGTACCGGCATCCACATTACTACCGCTAATCACTTGGAAAGCTCTGTAGGCACGCTCAACGGCATCAATGAAAGCACGGCTAGTTATAGTGGAAGCCGTTATGGCATCTACTTTACCGCCATCCTTTGTTACCTTGAGCGGAGATTCTTCCTGCATCTTGACTCCGTGCATATTACGGATCAATCCGGGCTTGCCTTCAGAATGGAACCAATCGTCCATCTTTGCGCCCAAACCGGGTGTTTCGGAATGGCTTAGTACGGCAAAATTTTCGATAGTGCCATCGGGAAGGAATCCCACCATTAGCGAGAACTCACCCCCGAAGCCCTTTTTAGTATACGTTTCTACTGCATAGCCCACCGTTTCGCCACCCTTGGTAGCAGGATAGACTTTGAGTGCGCGTTCCTCATCGGGGATTTGAATTTCCTTAACGTCACCGATCGGATTATTGTCAAATGCCGGAAGCACTGCACTAACGGCAGCTGTTTTGTTCTTCAGCTCGGTATCCTTAATAGGCTTTTCCGTAATCCGATTCATTGCTCCCAGAATGCCACCCATAACCAAGCATATGAGCACCAAAGAGAGGAACATATTGGGGAAAGTAGAGGATAGTTTCTTCATTTTGCAGCCTCCTTCTTATTTACCTTTACCTTATCGCCAAAAAGCTTCGGCTTCATGTAGACATTGATCAGCGGAGTGAAGGCGTTCATAATCAGAATGGCAAAAGACATACCTTCAGGATAAGCACCCCAAGTACGGATAACCATAGTGAGAACGCCAATTAGTACGCCATAAACGATCTGACCGCCCTTACTCATCGGAGAGGATACATAATCGGTAGCCATAAAGATGGCTCCCAGCATCACCCCACCGGAGCAAAGATGTACTAAAGGCGATACGTACATTTCAGGATTAGCGCACCAAAGTATACCGCTGAACACGCCTACGGTAGCAAGAATCGCCACCGGAATGTGCCACGTAATGGTACGCGTTGCCAATAGATAAACAAGCCCTATCAGTAGTGCTACTGCCGATATTTCCCCCATTGAACCGGGGTTCAGCCCCAAGAAGAGACTGAATGCATCAGGCAACTGATCGAGCGATACTCCGGGCGCACCCTTAATCACGCCTTTCATTATAGAAAGTGGCGTTGCCATAGTAGTAGCATCGGTTGCAGCCATAGCATTGGCGAGATGCTGCGCAACGGGCCAAGTAGTCATCTGTGCCGGGAAAGATATCAACAAGAAAACACGACCAACGAGAGCCGGGTTAAATATATTGTTACCTAAACCGCCAAAAGCCATTTTACCTACACCGATAGCGATAAAGGCACCGATAAGGATAATCCACCACGGCAAAGTGCTGGGGAGGTTAAAAGCGAGCAAAACACCGGTCAGTATAGCGGAACCATCGCCAAGATAACACTTGCGGCGAAGCATCACCGTGGTGATAAACCACTCGGTAAGGCAACACATTGCTACACTTAGCGCGGTAACTATAATAGACTGCCATCCAAACTGATAGATTGAGAAGGCAAAAGCCGGAATCAATGCAATCAGCACATTGTACATATTGCGACTAATAGAGTCGCCACCATGTATATGTGGTGAGGGAGATACAATTACTCTTGTTTGTTCCATAGTCGCGATTATTGTTTACGTGAACGCATAATACCCATTACCGTTTGCTTACCAATTCGGATGTAATCGAGCAATGGTCTGTTAGCGGGACAGGTAAAGCTACAGCTACCGCATTCGATACAATCAAACACGTGCATCTTTTCGCAGCTATCCCAATCCTTCGTTTTACTATCTCTCATTAGGAAAGCGGGATTAAGTCCCATAGGACAAGCGCCCACACATTTAGCACAACGGATGCAGTCGCGCGATTCCTTGCGCCTACTTTCCTTTTGCGATAAGAGCAAAAGTCCGCTTGAACCCTTGGTTACCGGTACAGAAGTATCCACAAGTGCGCGTCCCATCATCGGGCCGCCGCCGATAATTTTACCGGTATCTTCGGGCAAACCGCCCGCCGCATCTATCAGTTGCTGCATCGGCATCCCGATACGCGCCAGGAAGTTGCTCGGATTGGCTAGCTTACGTCCCGTAACCGTGATCACGCGCTCAATTAGAGGTTTATTCTTTTGAACAGCCTGATATATGGCAAAGGTTGTACCCACATTCTGAACAACAGCACCGGTAGAGATAGGCAATGCACCACTTGCCACCTGCTTACGGATCACAGCATCAATAAGTTGCTTTTCTCCGCCTTGCGGATAGCGCTTCTTTAAGGGAACAACTTCTATACCTTTATACTCTTTTACCACTTCGCACATCGTGCGGATTGCTTCGGGTTTATTGTTCTCTATACCAATAATGCACCGCTCTACGTTGAGTGCTTTCATCAAAATGGTACAGCCAATGACAATTTCTTCCGGATGCTCGCGCATCAATGCATCGTCGCTGGTAAGATAAGGCTCACACTCAACGGCATTAATGATTAGGCATTCCGCTTTTTGCCCCGGTGGAACAGAGAGCTTTACGTGAGTGGGGAATGTTGCTCCGCCCATACCCACTACGCCCATTTCGGCAACCTTATCAATGATTTCCTTCGGACTTAGCGCGCATTTTTTTACGATATCGTTCGAGCGGTCGATGCTTTCTTCCCATTCATCACCTTCCACACTGATAAAAACAGCAGGCTTTTTGTATCCGGAAGCATCATACACGTTATCTATTTTCAGCACTTTCCCCGAAACAGAGGAGTGTATGTTGGCAGAAACGAAACCTCCGGACTTAGCGATCAGTGTACCCACCTTTACTTGGTCGCCCTTTGCCACACAAGCCACGGCAGGGGCACCGATATGCTGCCCTAAAGGAATTACCACCTGTTGAGGGAGGGGCAATTCCTGGATAGGTCTGCCGGCGGACAACTTGCTTTCAGGAGGATGAATACCTCCGATGCGAAACGTTTTCGGCATATGATTATTATGGTTATTTTTCTTCTTTACTCTTATTTCTCCGTGGGGAGCGTCTTGCTTTCGGCTTCCGATGCGGCGGGGGTTGCTGTTGCTTCCGCCGGCTGAGCTTTTGCTTCTACCTCAACTTTCGGTTTACGCGGAGGGAAGTTTACTTCGTGAATGGCTCCGGTAGGACAAACTACTACACACTTGCGACACAAGCGGCATTTATTGAAGTCGATATAAGCGAGATTATTTTCAACAGTAATAGCGTCAAAGGCACATTCCTTAGCACACTTTCCGCAACCGATACAGGCATTTTTGCATGCTTTCATGGCCACACCGCCCTTATCCTTGTTCACGCAGGAAACAAAAACGCGGCGTCCCTTGGGACCTTTCTTGCGGAGCTGGATAATCAGCTTGGGACACGCCTTTACGCAAGCATTACACGATGTACACTTTTCTTCGTCTATTTCGGGCAATCCGGTTTCCGGATTCATATGTAATGCATCAAAAGCGCACACAGCGGCACAATCGCCAAAGCCCAAGCATCCGAAGGCGCACCCCGTCTGCCCGGAGTAAAGCGTATGAGCAATGCGGCAACTCTTAGCGCCCACATATTCATTTACTTTAGGACGAACAACGCAATTTCCGTTGCAGCGTACCACGGCAACCATCGGGTCACCCGCTTCTACCGCCATTCCCAGTATTGAAGCCACTTTTTCCATTACGGGCGCGCCTCCTACCGGACATAATAGACCTTCCAACGAGTTGGCTGAAGCGCAAGCATTAGCAAACCCGGAGCATCCGGGATATCCGCATCCACCGCAATTGGCTTGCGGCAGAACAGCTTCCACGGCGGTTACCTTAGGATCAACGTACACTTCGAACTTCTTCGACACTATGTACAAAAGAACTGCACTCAGTGACGCAATAATTCCTAAAATCAATACGGTGTAAAGTATTATCATACGTCTTTATTTAATTAGCTTCCTTGCGTACTCTCATGCAGTTATCCCTGCGTTGACAGACGTTTGGGGTGTGATTTTCTCTATGGTAAATCGGAGTTTCCTTTCAAAGTAGCTCCGGAAGGGTATGAGCAAAAGGTAATACAGAGCCAGCACGCCGAGCGAAAAGAATATCGCGTTAGGCTCACTCCAAGCGAACAGCTTGAGAGCGACAACTGCCGCTACGAGCAACAGAATGAGCGGAAGCACAAAAGCCACCAGAACAGCTTTAGCCCCCATTGCATACGTACCAACGAGCCAAACCTCATCACCCGGCTCAAGATTGGCTCCGGCGTAAGGCACCACAACGGTGCGTTGTTTTTTGTCCAATACGGAACAGGAGCCTGCCGCATGGCAACCCATACAAGCACTTGCCTGCATTACAGCCACGGTTACATAGCCCCCCTCAACAGCCTGCACACGGGCGCGCTGAGTCATACAGTCCTTATCTTTGTGCCGCACGTATTAAACTCTTTCTTTTCTTCCTCGGACACAGTGTCCATATCCTCGGCAAAAGTAGGTATTTATATTGAGTTGACAAAGTGTTTGTTCCCTATCGTTAGGTATTTTCCTCATTTTTGTTTCAACAGAACAGCATTTTCCGCTTCGCACTCCCTGCCGCATCCACACACATCCCCGAACGACAAAAAAACATATATACCTTTCGCGCGAAACCTATATACCTTTCATCCGAAACATCTATACCTATTGAGCAATAGGTATAGATGTTTGGCGGGGAAAACACGAGGGGCTGCAGCACGATGTAGCAACCCCTCACTTCATTATGACAAAATCTTATTTAATTGCGCTTGGGAATGTTCTTCAGTACTTCTACCAAGTGACGCCAAAAGAGCTCAACGGTTTCGATTTCGCAACACTCACGCGGCGAATGCACGTAGCGAAGTGTGGGTCCGAAGGAAACCATATCCAAATTGGGATACTTGGTGAGGAACAGACCGCATTCCAGTCCGGCGTGGATAGCCAATACCTGCGGATCTTTGCCAAACAGCTTGCGATAAGCTTGGTTCACCACCTTCAATATTTCAGAATCGGGGTTCGGCTCCCAACCGGGATAACCGTCACGCACTTCAACCTTGGCTCCGCCCAGTTCGAATACGGCTTTTACCATGTTGCCGATATCTTCCTTCAACGTTTCGGAAGAGCTGCGCTGGCTGGTTTCTACCTCTATTTCGCCCGCTTTCTTCATTTTGATGGAGGCGAGGTTGGTAGAGCTTTCCACCAAATCTTCCATGTCGTGGCTCATACCCAGTACGCCGTGAGGCATTGCGTAGAGCATACGCACAAAGCGCTTCGTGCAATCGTCGGCAATTACCTTGTCGCTTTTGTTCTCACTTTCCAGAGTGACCTTTACATCGGGATCTACTTTGCGAAGTTCGTGCTGCATATTGCTCTGCATCACATTAACAATGGCCGCCAAAGCCTCCTTTTTATCGGCAGGAACAGCGATTACGGCATACGCTTCGCGCGGAATGGCATTGTGCAGATTACCCCCATCAATCGCCACGAGGTTCATCGGCATCTGTTCCATTACAGTATACAAAATGCGTGTCAGCAGCTTGTTGGCATTGCCCAATCCGATATGTATTTCGCCACCGGAGTGACCGCCCTTAAGGCCATTCACCGTGATCTTAGCGAAAAAGGCGTTGGCGTCTGCCTTTTTGGTATCGTAGCGCACAATCCCCGTAGTGCCCATTCCGCCGGCACATCCGATAAACATCTGGCCTTCGTCCTCACTATCGAGGTTCAAAAGGATATCACCTTTGATAAATCCCGGCTGAATACCGAAAGCTCCGGTCATACCGGTTTCTTCGTCCACGGTAAAGAGACATTCGATAGGACCGTGTTCCACGCTTTCATCATCCAAAACGGCCAACGCGGAAGCCACTCCGATGCCATCGTCAGCACCTAATGTTGTGCCGTCCGCTTTAACCCATCCGTCCGCTACAATCGTTTTGATCGGGTCTTTCTCAAAGTCGTGATCCACGCCGCTATTCTTTTCGCAAACCATATCCATATGGCTTTGCAGCACAACCGTCTTACGGTCTTCGTATCCCTTAGTGGCAGCCTTGCGAATTACGATGTTACCCACTTCGTCTTCGTCATAGTCCAAATGACGATCTTCCGCAAACTTACGGAGATATGCGCGGATCTTTTCTTCCTTTTTGCTGGGGCGGGGTACTTGCGTTATTTCGTCAAAGATACGCCATACGCCTGCCGGTTTCAGTTCTGTGATCTTCATTCTTTTCTTGATTCTATTATTGATATTTCTACTTATGTACTACCTTTGCAACAGTGCAAATGTAGCGAAAAGAAGAATGATTATTGTTATTTCTCTGCTGGTGGTTGCCATTGCCGTGGTTTTGCTATCCATCGGAATCATCCTAAAGAAGGACGGCAAGTTCCCCAATACACATATTGAGGATAGCGAAGCTATGCGCCAACGCGGCATCCACTGTGCCAACAAAGAGCTTAACGAAGCAGCTTTTCGCCCCAACCTAACCGACTTAATTGAAAAGAACAAGTAACACGGAACAAATCGAATTAAACCTATAATGAAAAAGTTTATCCCCTTTATCGCGCTGGCAGCCCTCCTCTTTGCAGGCTGCACCCCATCCAACAAGCAAAACGGCTCGGCAACCGCCTCCACTTCCGATAGTGCCGCGCTTGCCGGCAACGCACAAAACGCCGAAGCGCGTCCCCTCAAAATCGCCTTCGTTGAGATGGATTCCGTACTAAACAACTACGAGCAGTACAAAGAGATGAACGCGCAATTGGAAAAACGTTCCATTGCCGGACGCAACCAACTACAGAGCAAAGTGAACGCCATCCAAAAGGCTTCGCAAGAATTCCAACAAAAATTGCAAAGCGGCGGCTTTGTAAACCAAACCGCAGCCGAGATGGAACAGAACCGCATCGTTAAAATGCAACAGGATGCACAGCTTTTGGATCAAAACCTTTCCGAACAGTACATCAAAGAGCAGGAATCGCTTAACGAAAAGCTCTATAACACCATCCAGCAGGAAGTGGAAAAAATGAACAAGGAGTGGGGATACGATCTCATTCTCTGTAACGTAAAAATGAGCGGCTTACTATACGGCAAGCCCGAAATGGATATTACTAAGGAAGTAACCAAGCGCCTCAACGACGCGTACGCTGCCTCGCAAAAGAACACTGCAAAGAAGTAATCCATCCCCATGCAGCCACTTTTCTATATACATAGGAACGGAATTACCTCCGGACCTTATACGGCAAAGGGCGTCCAAACCATAGGTATTGAGCCGGGTTGCCTTTTTTCCACCGACATTAACAAGAATGCTCTGAAGCCTTATACGGACGGAATTATTGAATTCAACGACCCCGGCGAGGCAAACCGTCAATATTATCTAGCGAAAGAGGGCAAGGTGTTTGCCATTCATCCCTACGAAGCCTTGGAAAGGGAGCTGAAGCAAAAAAGCGACTTGGCGCTTTATGACGGAATTGCACCGAAAAGCCTCCTGCAGAAAGCTGAGTTTGTGTGGACGCAAGGCATGGACAAGTGGGAACCGGTGCGTTTTTTCCCCGAACTAAATGCTCTTTTGCAAAACAACGTTACCGACGGGTTGCCGCCCATTCCGCATAAACCGCCCGTGGCCCTACCTCCGTTACCCGGAGCGGCACCCGGTGCAAATGCCCGCCGAACCTATTCGGATGGGAGCAAATCAGCCGTAACCTTCAAACTTATGTGGGAGTACGCGCTCAATTGCGTGGCTAAAAAGTATGCTTGCTTTACCGGTCGCGCCGGCAGAGTGGAGTACTGGTCCTTCGTACTCTTCAGCTTTTTGCTCGGAATTGCTTTGAGCCTCGCTACCGGTGGGCAGCCATTTGCGATCACTCCCTATGATATTTCCGATTTCATTCCTTACTTCAGTCGTGTAAATGCTGCATCGTCACTGGTATCTTTAGCGTTGTTGCTGCCCTCGCTGGCGGTTGCCGTGCGTCGTCTCCACGATACAAACCGCTCCGGCTGGTGGCTTCTCATCGGCTTAGTTCCGGTAGCAGGCGCTATCGTATTGCTTGTGTTCCTTATTCAGAAGGGCACTCTCGGCCACAATCGCTACGGAGCCGCTCCGGAGCATTCGTAACCCCTCTACCCTACTCTCCTTGATATTCACCCGAACGGAACTATCCCTTCGGGTGATTTTTATCCGCGAACCGCTCCACCCTCCCGAGCGGCTCCGAACCATCCTCCCTGCCACTCCCCTATCCTTACCGAGCTACCCCACAACATTTACGCATTTGCTGCTCATTTCCTACCGAGCAGGTTCGCCACACTTTCCCCTCCACCACTTGCTCCTGCCGGGTTGTTGTGCTGCATAAGCCAACTTTCCGCTCGTTCAGCTACGCACCTTCCTCCCTGTCGCCCCCCCCCCCCTACCGAGCCACACCGCCCACATTCTCCGTAAACAACGATAAAGTGTAGTGCCTAATACCTTCCCATCGGCGTCGCTGCTCGGTATCTTCCGCCCCTTTCTTCGAAGGTCCTCAATCATTTATACCTACTTGCTCAATCTTTTCTACGTACATACCCGATCATTTGTCTATACCTTCTGTACAAATTCTTTAAATGATTTATATAACCCGCTTAAAGGATTTGTACGAATACTTTAAATGATTTGTATAAATCCTTTTAATGATTTGTCGAACAGGTCCGTAGAAGCGGGTGAAAAAGTACGTAGAAGTGGGTGAAAAAGTACGTAGAAAAGAGGATGGGGGTGCGCAGACGTGGGGCGGCTCGTGCGTGGAAATGCGGACGAAAGTGCACAGGCGTGGCGCGGCTAGTGGGTCGGAATGCGGGCGAAGGTGCGCAGACGGGGCAAAGCCGGATCGTGGGGTTGGGCGCAAAAGTGTGCAGGCGTGGCGCGGCTGGAAGGTCGGAATACGGTCGAAGGTACGCAGACGGGGCAAAGCCGGGTCGTGGGGTTGGGCGCAAAAGTGGGTTTGGGTGCGCGCGGGATGCTCATCGGAATCCATCGGAGCTTATCGGAACCAATCGGAATTTATCGGAGGAGCTCGGCTCTCTTCGGATTTGTTCTGATAGACTCTGATAAGTTCTGATAAAATCTGATTTGTTCTGATAGACTTCGATAAGTTCCGATAAACTCCCAAAGAGAAGAGTTTCACAAGCGGCATATTGTCGTGCAAGCGCAAAAAGATAGGCGAAAAATGGTATCTTTGCACCGTTATGACAGCGGATATAAAGCAGATAAAACAGCAATTCGGCATTATTGGGAACGATTTACGCCTCAACGAGGCGATTCGCGTTGCCTATCAGGTGGCTCCCACGGATATGAGCGTGTTGGTAACGGGCGAAAGCGGCGTGGGGAAGGAGTTCTTTCCCAAAATCATTCACGCCTATTCGCGGCGCAAGCACGGACGGTACATCGCAGTTAACTGTGGCGCCATTCCGGAAGGAACCATTGATTCGGAGCTGTTCGGGCATAAGAAGGGCGCATTCACCGGAGCGATTGCGGATCGCAAGGGTTATTTTGAAGAAGCCAACGGAGGAACCATCTTTTTGGATGAGATCGGCGAGTTGCCGCTTGCCACTCAGGCGCGTCTACTACGCGTATTGGAGAGCGGCGAGTTTATACCGGTGGGCGCCAGTATGCCCTCCAAAACAGATGTACGCATCGTTGCTGCCACTAATGTTAAGCTACGGGAGGCGGTGGCTAAAGGACGCTTTCGCGAAGATCTGTACTATCGCCTAAATACGGTTCCCGTAAAAGTGCCTTCGCTTAGGGAACGCGCTGAGGATATTCCGCTGCTCTTCCGCCGTTTTGCCGGTGATAACGCTACCAAATACGGCATTCCTCCCATCGAACCGACCGAAGATGCGCTTGATATGCTGAAACGTTATCCGTGGCCGGGCAATATCCGCGAGCTACGAAATTTAGTGGATCGGGTGAGCCTATTGGAAGCCGATCGGCGCATTGACGGCGAAACGCTCGGGAAATATCTTTCGCTGGAACCTACTGTAGGGGACCTGCATCCCGTTCCCTATCGGCGTGCCGATTTAACCGAGGGGCAGAGCTTTGCCAACGAGCGCGAAATCCTCTACACGGTACTATTCGATATGCAGCGCAAATTGGGGGAACTGACCAAGCAGGTTAACGATATGAAGGGGCTCGGCGGGGAAAGCGGTGTGAACCGTCCCGTGGATACGCTCGCTTCGTTGACGGACAGCATCACCGATCTACAAGACATTACCGCCGTGGCTCCGCGCTACGAAACGGCACATCTGCACCCGGAGGATGCCGAGATGGCAGAAGTCAGCGAGGAGTTCATTTTGGATCACTTTAAGGGAATGACCTTGGAAGATATTGAGCGCAAACTGATTATGCGTACTTTGGAGCGGAACGGAGGCGTAAAAGCACGAACTGCCGAGGAATTGGGTATAGCGGACCGAACTCTCTCACGCAGACTTAAAGAGTATGAGGTGGATATGTAGTATCGCGCTGGCGGCTCTTGTGGCAATAACCACGGCCGGATGCCGCATTTCGTACCGATTTACAGGCGCTTCGATCGATTACGATCAAACGAAAACCTTCTCGGTGGCGGACTTTGTTAACCGAGCCGCACTGGTATACCCGCCTGCGGCTCCGCTCTTTACGGAACAACTCAGGCAACTCTACAAGCGCCAGACCCGTTTGGAAGAGATCCGCTCGGATGGCGACTTTGCCTTAGAAGGCGAGATTGTGGGTTACGATTTGGCACCTATAGCCGTTCAGGAAGATGCTTTTGCTTCCATGACGCGCTTTACCCTTACCGTATCGGTACATTTTGAGAATAAAGCCAATCCAAAGAAGAGTTTTACCCGAACCTTTTCCGCCTATACGGAGTTTGATAGCAGTAGCCTCTTTTCGGCAGTGCAGGACGATCTGCTGAGGCAGCTTTCCGAAGATATTACCAAGCAAATCTTTAATGCAACGGCGGAGGATTGGTAATGACGCTCAACGAGTTAACCCAATATTTGGAGCATCCCGAAACGCTCTCCGCTACCACGTTGCCCGAAATTGAGCAACTAAAGAGCCGTTTCCCCTACTCGGCACCATTACTTTTTCTATACCTATATAACTTAGCGGTGGTTCGAGACGTGCGCTACACGGCTGAGCTGCAACGCTGGGCACTATACCTTCCGGATCGGGCACTGCTCTACGGAATGGCGGAAAAAGAGATGCCCCTACCCATGCGGGCTCGCTCCGAAGAATGCGACGACGAGGATGCCTTTGCCTATATCGATCGCTTCCTGGAAGCACAGCCCTCGGGTCAAACAACTGAAGAGGCAGCTTTATCCCCCAATACGGTACACACGGATTATTTGGCGATGGCGGGTCTTTCCGAAGAAGAAGGCGTTTCCTTGCGCCCGGAAACAGAATCGATACAAATAGAACAAATTGTACCGCAAGAGGGGGATGACGCTTTACAGGATGAACCACTTTTCACCGAAACATTGGCAAAAATATATGTTTCGCAAGGACGATACGACAAAGCTCTTTCCGTTTACAAAAGCCTGAATGCCAAACATCCGGAGAAAAGTGTTTACTTTGCAGACCAGATACGTTTTATTGAACGATTAGTGGAGAATAACGAAAACAACGAATAAAACAATATGTTCATTTTTCTAACCATACTCATTCTTTTAGCAGCCATTCTGCTGATTTTGATTGTTGTAGTGCAGAATTCCAAAGGCGGTGGCTTGGCAGCTGGCTTTTCGGCAGGGAACCAGTTGGCGGGTGTACGTAAAACCACGGACTTTTTGGAAAAGGCAACCTGGTACTTGGCAGGCGCTATCGTCGTTTTGAGCATTATCTCGGCTCATTTTCTGCACGGAACCGTGGAAACGGTTGAAACGCAGGTGAATAAGCAGGTAAATGCCATCGAAGCTCCGAAGCCCGAAGCATTGCCCGATTTGGGAACCACACCGGCTACGCCTACAGAAACTCCGGCTACACCGGCAACGCCTGAAAAGCCCGAACAACCGGCACAGTAAACGTATTGCTCCCCCTTTGGGCGCGTGCGGCCTCGCTCGCTTTACGGCATATCCGCCTGAGGGATAAGAGATAAAAGTTTTCAGCATAATAGAACAACACTCCTTTGTACGGCAGAGGAGTGCTGTTTTGCGTTCATACCTATCCAAGCGTTTCGATACACTTTAATACGTTTCGATACACTTTAATACGTTTCGATACACTTCGATACGTTTCGATACACTTCGATACGTTAGGATACGTTAGGATACGTTACGATACACTTTAATACACTTCGATACGTTTCGATACACTTAGGGGATGTGGCGCAACGTATCTTTGCAACGTTGTTTTCAAGATCTGTGCCTATAAGCGGAAGCGTCCGCGCAACACTAATCGGAAAGAACAGCGTTCTTTGACATATGAAAATAGGAAGCGCCGAAAGGCTATTCGCGCAGCAGTATTTGCATGGTGCGCGCCGGTAGGTAAAAGGTAGCACGATGGCACTCTTTGCGTTCGCTCAGCGAGCAGCAGGGTGCGGTGAAGTGTTCCGCCGGTGCCAAGCGGGCAAAGCCGCCGAATTCGCTCCGGTCGCTATCCAACAGCAAGGTGTACTTACCGGGAGGGAGCAACAGCTCGAACTCATCGTAAGAGTGCGCCGGCGCAAAATTGAACAGAAGGAGTAACCTTCCACGGGAAAAGGCTAGCACTTGCGTCTCACGAGAGGCATAGTGACAATAGGGAATGCTTTTCAGCTCGGCAGCATACTGCTCGAGGAGGCGTACCAAGGCCTCATCAAAGCGCGCCAGCTGTTCGTAGCGCAGGAAGGGATTATCCCTAAGTGACCATTGACGACGCGCATAGAGAAAGGAGTTACCGTTTCCTTCACGCGGAAAGTCAATCCATTCGGGATGACCAAACTCGTTCCCCATAAAGGAGAGAATACCGCCGTTGGTCGATGCAAAGGTTACCGCCTTAATCATATTGACCAGCGCCAAGGCGCGCTCCATTACCGGAGACGGATTGCCCTTGTTCATGGCATGATACATCTCGGCATCTGCCAAACGGAAGATGAGCGTTTTATCGCCCACCAGAGCCTGATCGTGGCTTTCGGCATAGGAGATAACCGCCTCGTTGTGCCTACGGTTGGTCATTTCAAAGAATATGTTCCCGGGGTCCCAAGCCTCGTCGGGCAGTTCTTTGATCGTTTTGATCCAATAGTCGGGCTGGTTCATTGCAAGGCGATAGTTAAAGCCGAAGCCGCCCTGCTCCAATGGCAGCGCTATACCGGGCATTCCGCTCACTTCCTCAGCTATTGTAAGGGCATCGGGCTTTACTCGGTGTACCAGTTCATTGGCAAGCATGAGGTAGCAGCCGGCATCCTCGTTGTAATCCGTATTATAATAATCGGCATACGAGGTGAAGGTTTTGCCTAATCCGTGCCCGTGATAGAGCATTGAGGTAACGCCATCGAAGCGAAATCCGTCGAATCCGAATTGCTCCAACCAATAGCGGCAATTGCTCAGCAGAAAGTTCCTTACAAAGGGCTTTCCGTAATCGAAGCAGAGCGAATCCCATGCCGGATGCTCACCGCTGAAAAAGAGCGTGCGCGTGCCATCGAAGGCGCCCAAACCTTCCACCACATTCTTCACGGCGTGCGAGTGCACAATATCCATAATCACGCGCAAGCCTAATGCGTGTGCTTCGTCAATCAGTGCCTTTAGCTCATCGGGATTTCCGAAGCGACTTGACGGAGCGAAGAAGTTCGATACGTGATAGCCAAAGCTACCGTAATAAGGATGCTCCTGAATAGCCATCAGTTGTAGGCAGTTGTAGCCGGCACGCACCACGCGCGGCAACACATCCTCCCTGAAACTATTATAGGTGGCAACGCGTCCTTCTTCGCTGCTCATCCCTACGTGGCACTCATATATAGCCGGGAAGAGGCATTTTCCCTTGGGCGCAGCGTGGTGCATTTGGTAAGGCGACTGCGGCTCCCACACACGTTCCGTAAAGATACCGGTAGCGGCATCCTGTGTAACGTATCGGGCAAAGGGCGAAATGCGCTCACCGCTGCCGCCGTTCCACTCCACCCAAAGCTTGTACGGGGCGTTGTGCGGTAAGAGCTTCCGATCTACATCAAGCTCCCAAACGCCCTCCTCCGTACCTTTGTGGAACGCAAACTCGCTCCGCGGTTGCCAGTCAGCCGCGTCACAAAGCAGATAGAGCGCAGTTGCGTTGGGGGCATACTCGCGAAAGTGGTGCCACACCCCATCCGAATGCCGACCAAAGCAGTACGACAAATCCGAGCGGCATCCTCGCGAAAGGGTTTGCCGAAAAAGAGCACCGCGCGCTTCAATATCCTTTTCGAAGGGCTTGAGCCAAGGATCGTTCAATAGTTCGGAAGACATCTATTCAAATAGGTTACGATCCGCCGGCACCCGCAGCTCGTCGCGCGAATCTTTGAGTTCCATTATGAGCGTTGAGGGGAGTTGCTCCAGCACTTCGGGGCACTCCGCGGAGATGCTCTGCCATGTGGCGTAGGACACCATCAGGAAATCGACCCCCATAGGAATCGTTTCGACCACTTGTACGGGTACTTCATCCCCTTCGGTAGCATAGACGGCAGGCAGCGTTGCTTGCTCGTTTTCCCAAAGAGCTGCCAAGCGCAACACAACAACCCTTCCTTTGTTAAAGGATGCCATACGCTGCGCATAGGGTAACAGCGAGAAAGACTCCTCAGCACCTATTACAACTGCTATTCGCGAGGGTTTGCCAAAGTTTCGGTTGACAAATATCCCCACGTTACAATCGGTTTCCTTGAAGAAGCGTCGCGTCTTATCGTTGAACAGTTGGCCCGCCCTGAGCAGCGTAGTAGGCGAAGCGATCGAGAAGTGACGCCATCGGTGCGCCAACCGCCCGTGACGACGCATCACTTTGCGGTCCTCCTCCTCTTCGGACAGCTCCAAGCCGGCTCCGGCAAAGAGGTATTGTCGCCCCGACTCGTTTGCTTCTTCCACAATGGCGTGCACCACGTCATCCGTAACGCGGTGCAGGGGCTCAACGCTTATACCGAGGTGCTTTCCCTCCTTTAGGATTGGATTAAAGTTTTCCTCAAAATAGGTTTCTTCGTCCGTCAGGCTCAAGCTGCTATCCGCTGTGGTATGTAGCACCGCAGCTCCGCGCTTCAAAAGCTCCGGCTCAACAATCTGTTCCGCTAAACGCAACAGCAAACTCCCCGTATCGGGTCGCCCAAAGGAAATGAGTATAGGTTTTGTCTCTGCCCCCGTCACTTGCGGCAAGTGACGCGCACGCCATTTGAACAGTGCATCGAAAAGCTGCACCAAAGGATGGGTCATCACAGTGGTAATGAGCGTCATCATCACTAAGAGCACGAACAGTGTTGGGGGCAGAACGCCCAAATCCAAGCCGATCTTGAGCACAACCAGCTCCATCAGTCCGCGCGTATTCATAAAAGCGCCAAGGTAAAGGCTCTCTTTGACATCCATTCCGCAGGTTCGCGCCGCTATATAGGTTCCACCCACTTTGCCGACAATGGCCACCACAACCAAGAGGAGCAACACGCCCCACAGCTCGGGACTGTTAATCAACCCAAGCTCGGTTCTCAATCCCGAGGAAACGAAAAAGAGCGGTAAAAAAATGTTCAGCGATACATCCTCCACCTTCTCTGTAATGAGGTGACGGAACTTATTGTCGTCCGGCATGATGAGCCCCACCATAAACGCTCCGAACAGCGCGTGCATGCTCAATATATCGGTCAGATAAGCGCTAAAAACCAACAGAATGAAGATTCCGGCAATAAGCGTTTTGTTAACCAACTCATTCTTGTTGTACACACTGCCCACCAGTGCGAACAGCGGCTTGAGCACGCCAAAGAAAAGGGCTGCATAGAGCAACAAGAACAGAAAATTGAAGAGCGCGCCCGTAACGCTACCACTCTGCGTAATAGCCATTATGCCCGCCAGCATCAACCACGCGGTTATATCCGCCACGGCTGCCGTGCTTAGCGTAAGCGAGCCTAAGTGCGTCCGGCTCATCGAACGTTCCTGAATAATGCGCGCCAGCACAGGGAATGCAGTGATGCTCATTGCTATTCCCATAAAGAGCGACAGCGGCAAATAGGGCACTGTATAGGAAAAACGCGTATAGAGCGGTATGGTCAGCAGCATCCCCGATATAAAGGGAATAAAGATACCCGCCTGACTGATCACCAACGCCCTGCGTGCGTTCGCCTTCATTTCCGAGGGACGAAGCTCCATCCCTACCGTGAACATGAAGAGAATCAACCCGAACTGGCTCAATATTTCAATAACGCTGATGCTTGATGCGGGGAAAAGTCGGGCAAAGAGCCCCGGCACCAATGCGCCCAACACGCCGGGCCCAAGCAGTATACCGGCAATAATCTCGCCAATCACGCGCGGCTGGCCCATTCGCACAAAGAGCCCGCCCACCAAACGCGCTACCAATAGGATAACCGTAATCTGTAAGAGCAGTAACCCAAGCGACGACGAAGCGTGCTCCGATACGCCATTCAAAAATGTACGCCACGCCGAGTTATGCTGCGGAAGCGCAACGGAAGTGGTATCATACAGAGTGGCCAAGTGAGCGGATAGCCACACGGCACCCACAAAAAGCAACAACAGCACGACGAACAGGATCACTGCTCCCCTACTGTTCTGCTTCCGCGATCCGCCACAGCGCTGCATTTGTGATTCTCTATCGTTCTGTTTCTGCAATTCGTTACTGCGCTTCATTTGCTATTCTCTTCCGTTCCGCTACTACGATCCGCTACTGCGCTTCATTTGCTATTCTCTTCCGTTCCGCTACTGCGATCCGCTACTGCGCTGCATTCGCGATTCTCTATCGTCTTGTTTCTGCAATCCGTTATCGCGTTGCTGCTGCGTTGCGCTATCCTTCTTATTCCTACTAAATAGTAACGTGCAGGGCAAAGCAAGATCCTTTCAAAAGATATCCAGATATCCTTGCCTCAATCAGCCAAAATTGGTTACCCTTCGTCGACCCATCTACTCTATTTCCATCGCAAAGATACGCATTTCCGAAGCTCACCCTCCGCACTTCCCTTAAATGAGAACGGAGCTTTCCTCCATACAATCAAATCGTTGCTTCCATGCTGTCCGAGCGGTTGTACAGAGGTATCGGAGAAAAGTCTATAGGGTATCCGAGGGAAGTCTATAGAGTATTTTCCAAAAGTCTATAGAGTTTTCTCGGACTGCATCATACATCCGCTCCGCTCCCTCCCATCCTCCGCTCCGATTCCTTCGTACAACCGATCCGGTACCTTCCATCTTCCGCTCCATTGCCATGGGACACCCCCCCCGTCACCTCCCATCCTCGCTCCGATACCTTCGTACAAACGAACCAGGTTCTCCCATCTTCCGCTCCGAGACTTCACTTTAGAGCTATGAATGGGGAGAACGAAATGCCCTCATTTCATCAGGTCGGCTCACCGGGATTACCGTTTTTTTCGGATGCAAGGGGGATGGTTTTGGGTTATATTCGCTATATTTGCAGGCGTAAACGAGAAGTAGGTTAGAAAGCAGAAAGTATGAAAACCGATGATGTCGTGCCTCCGAATGAGGACCCTTTGAGTAGCTCCGCGCAGAGGAGTACCACGGGAGAAGGAAGAGGAGCTGATCGGTGTTCTGCTTCAATAGGTTGCTGTGCACCGGCAATATAGCGGAAGGCTTCGGCACGCCGCGCTTCTTCTCCGGGCAACACGCTCTGTTTAGCGCAAAAGCTATTACACAGGGATCTCACTTTTCGGACGGAAAGCCCGTCCGGCACGGAAAAAGGTCATTGAAGGAAAAGGAGAAGAGAGCATGCGAAAGATATTTTACCCGCGCGAAACCTTTGCCGAAGGAGACGAATTAAAGCCCGACTGCTGGATCAAGGTAGTTAATCCCACCCGTGAAGATATTGAGTATCTGACGGAAGATTTGGGAATACCGGAGGAATTCATCGCTGACATTGCCGACAGCGAAGAGCGTCCGCATAACGATGAAGAGGAGAATTGGGAACTGACGGTAATTCGTATCCCTATACACACGGGCGAAACTGCCGCAGGGTCGTATACCACGGTGCCCATCGGGGTGCTCTATTCAAAAGAGAAGCAGCTGCTGGTTTCTGTTTCGTACCATCGGAGCGAGCTAATGACCGACTTTATCCGGCACAATCGGCGCAAGAGCAACTCAGCACAAACGGATGTTGATTTCATCTTTAGGCTGATATACAGCAGTGCCGTTTGGTATCTGAAGTATCTGAAGCGTATTTCCACGCAACTGATGGAGCACGAAGAGGCGTTGGAAACCAGTATACGAAACGAGGACTTGCTCAACCTGATGAAGATTCAGCGCAGTCTGGTCTATTTTAGCACATCTATCAAGGGAAACGAGGCGGTAGTGGTAAAGCTCAAGGCGATGCATCGCGCCAAGGACTACGATGAGGAACTTGCCGAAGATATGTCCATTGAGCTGAATCAGGCGTACACAACGGTCAACATTTACACGGAAATTCTTACCGGAACGATGGATGCCTTTGCGAGCGTTATCTCCAATAACGTGAATACGATTATGAAGCGTATGACGAGCGTTACCATTCTGCTGACTCTGCCGACGCTTATCGCCAGTTTGTATGGTATGAACGTTCCGCTGGGCGTAGAGGACAAACCGTGGGCATTCGGGATGATCATATTGCTTTCGATTGCTCTGTCCATCGGTCTTTTCTTCCTTTTGCGACGGATAAAGTGGTTCTAATCGGAGAATAAAGAATATATGATAGCACTTAACGATATAAAGATTCAGTTTGGCAAGAGGGTACTCTTCCAAGACGTAAATATGAAGTTCACCCAAGGCAATTGCTATGGGATCATCGGCGCTAACGGTGCGGGCAAAAGTACGCTACTAAAGGTAATCAGCGGCGCATTGGAGCCCAATCGGGGAAGTGTATCGATGGCGCCCGGCGAACGCCTATCGGTACTGAGCCAAGATCACTTTGCCTTTGACGAATTTACCGTTCTGGATACGGTTCTGATGGGGCACAGCCAGTTGTGGCAAGTGATGAAAGAGAAAGATGCACTATACGCAAAGCCGGATTTCAGCGATGAGGACGGCAACCGGGTGGCGGTTCTGGAGGAGCAATTTGCCAATATGGACGGCTGGAACGCCGAAAGCGATGCCGCTATGCTACTGAGCGGCTTGGGCATAAAGGAGGATTTGCACAACCGCTATATGCGTGATTTGAGCGCAAAACAGAAGGTGCGCGTGCTGCTTGCCCGCGCTCTATACGGCAAACCGGATAATCTGCTTCTGGACGAACCTACCAACGACCTCGACTTGGATACCGTCACTTGGCTTGAAGATTACCTTGCCGAAACGGAAAGTTGCGTACTGGTGGTGAGCCACGACCGTCACTTTTTGGATACGGTATCGACCCACACGGTAGATATCGACTTCGGAAAAATCAGGATGTTCGCCGGAAACTACTCATTCTGGTATGAATCCAGTCAGTTGGCACTAAGGCAACAGCAGCAACAGAATAAGAAAAACGAGGAAAAACGGCGCGAATTGGAAGAATTTATCCGTCGTTTTAGCGCCAATGTGGCAAAGAGCCGTCAAACCACAAGCCGCAAAAAGATGCTTGAAAGGCTTAATGTGGACGAAATTGAGCCTTCTTCCCGTCGTTATCCGGGTATTCTTTTCCAACCGGAACGGGAGCCGGGCAACCGAATCTTAGAGCTGAAAGGGCTAACCGCATCTATTGAAGGGGATATTCTCTTCCAAGATTTGAACCTAAATGTAGAGCAGGACGACAAGATTGTCTTTATCAGTCACGACCCGCGCGCTATGACTGCGCTGTTCGAAATCATCAACGGAAATCGCAAAGCGGACGAAGGAACCTACGAATGGGGGCAAACCATTACAACCGCATATCTGCCTTTGGACAACACAAAGTACTTCAATAGCGATATGAACTTGGTTGAGTGGCTAAGCCAATATGCCCAGGATACCAACGATATATTCATCAAAGGATACCTCGGCAGGATGCTTTTCAACGGAGAAGAACTGGATAAGAGCGTATCCGTACTGAGCGGTGGCGAGCGAATGCGTTGCATGATTTCAAAAATGATGCTCCCCCCCGGTGCAAACGTGCTGATTTTGGATACGCCTACCAATCACCTTGACTTGGAATCCATCCAAGCGTTTAACAATACGCTCACAACATTTAAGGGAAATGTACTCTTTAGCAGTCACGACCATGAGTTCATTCGCACAGTGGCGAACCGTGTGGTTGAGCTGGGACCCAAGGGTATTATCGACCGAATGATTAACTACGACGACTACATCCACGATGAAGCCATCGCCGCACGAAGGGAGACAATTTATTAGAGAAAGAGATATAATATGACACATTGGACCACCCGCTTACGAAACGTGCTCCTTTTGGGCGCATTTGTAGGCACTTTTATCAATACTGCTCTTATGGCACAAAACAATCCCAAAGCCACTACACCGATGACGCCCGAGATGTTGCTCCGGCTAACCCGTATCGGCGGCTTTTCATCCGTACCGCAAGGCACCGTATACGAAGCCTCATTTCCTTCCATTAAGGAGAATAAGCTGACAAAAAAGCTCTTTATTGTCGACCGCAACGGTACCAAGCGTTCCTTTGCGGAAGGTATGGAGGGGCTTTCGTCGCCAAGGTGGATTGACGGAGGCGCACGCATCGCCTTTATGAAAAACGACGCACAAGGGAGCGCACAGCTCTGCACTATGCGCCCCGACGGAAGCGATTTGCGCCAACTGACCAATATTGAGGGCGGCATTGAGGATTATCTCTTTTCGCCTGATGGCAAGCAACTCCTCTACATCAAAACCATCAAATACGGCAAAACAGCTCAGGATCATTACCCCGATCTGGACAAAGCTACCGGACGAATTATTACCGATTTGATGTACAAGCACTGGGACGAATGGGTTACCACTATACCGCATCCCTTCCTCGCTACGCTTGGCACTGAACCGATTCAGGGCGGGAAAGACCTTTTGGAGGGCGAACCTTACGAAGCGCCTATGAGACCGTGGAACGGAATCTCCGATTTCGCCTTCTCGCCCGATGGAAAGCAAATCGCCTATGCCTGCCGCAAAAAGACCGGTTTGGAGTATAGTCTTTCCACAAACTCAGATATATACCTTTACGATATTACTACCGGTTCAACACGCAACCTTACCGAAGGAATGATGGGATACGATACCCATCCGTTCTTTTCACCTGATGGAGCCAAGATCTTCTGGCTTAGTATGGAACGCGATGGATACGAATCCGATATCGTTCGTCTGTTTGAACAAGAACTCGCTTCCGGAGCGAAGCGTTGGCTCACAGAGGGTTTCGAATACAATGTAGAGAATCCTTATATCACTTCGGACGGCAAAACCATCTTTTTCAATGCTTGCATCAATGCGACAACCGGCTTACACGCTATCGATGTCAAGAGCCGTAAGATAAGCGAACTATGCAAAGGCATGTTCGATATGGTTGGTTTCGCTTACAACGAAGCGGACAAGAGTTTTGTTTGTGCCGTACAATCGCTCCTCAAACCTACCGAATTGTACACACTGAAGGGTGGCAAGCTGAATCAGCTCACCCACGAAAACGATGCCGTTATGGGCAGTTTGGGCGATGTGCGCTGCGAAAAGCGCATGATGACCACTACCAACGGCGAACAGATGCTCACATGGGTACTCTACCCGACTAATTTCGATCCGAATAAGCAATATCCCTCTATACTTTATTGTCAGGGCGGGCCGCAAGATCCCATCAGCCAGTTCTGGTCCTATCGCTGGTGCCCGCGCCTTATGGCTGAGCAGGGGTATATCGTTATTCTCCCTAACCGTCACGGCGTACCGAGCTTCGGTAAGGCATGGAATGAGCAGATTAGCGGTGATTACGGCGGGCAGAACATGCGCGACTACATGACCGCAGCGGACGAAATGAAAAAAGAACCGTATGTTGCCAACGATCGTATGGGCTGCGTAGGAGCCAGCTATGGTGGTTTCTCCGTATATTGGCTTGCCGGTCACCACGAAGGTCGCTTTGCTTGCTTTATTGCCCATGCCGGCATATTCAACCTCGAAGCGCAATATTTGGAAACAGAAGAGAAATGGTTTGCCAACTGGGATATGGGCGGAGCACCATGGGATAAGGAAAATGCCACGGCACAACGCACCTTTGCCAACTCGCCCCATCTCTTCGTAGATCGCTGGACGGCGCCCATTCTCATTATTCACGGTGAGCGGGACTACCGCATTTTAGCTTCGCAGGGTATGATGGCATTCGATGCTGCCCGTATGAGAGGCATTCCGTGTGAAATGCTTATTTATCCGGATGAAACGCACTGGGTAAGCCGTCCGCAGAATGCTTTGCTCTGGCAGCGCACCTTCTTCTCCTGGTTGGATCGCTACCTTAAAAAGTAACGCTTGGAACGATGAAATAACGCCCTGCAACTCCTCTCCGCATAGCCGGGGAGGAGTGCTGCAAAAGGTATATACGTTCCGAATGAAAGGTATATAACTTTCGCTTGATAGGTATATACGTATGCAATGAAAGGTATATACCTTTTCGCAAGGGGCTCCGATGACCTATTATGATTAAGAACATACTATTCGATTTGGGTGGGGTGCTCGTCGACCTTGATCGCGATGAGGCGGTACGACGATTCCACGCGCTTGGAGTGACCGATGCCGATGAACAATTAGACGCCTACGAACAGAAGGGGATTTTTCGGGGATTGGAAGACGGTACACTCACGGCATCCGAATTTGAAAAGGCTCTTACGGAGCGCTACGGAGGTACCTTTACGCACGAGGCGGTGTATCATGCCGTGATGGGATTCTTCCGTAACGTGCCCCTATATAAGTATGCTTATTTGGACGAATTGCGCAATCGCTACCGGCTTTTTATTCTGAGCAATACCAACCCCTATATTACGGAGCATACCGAAAGCGAACACTTTCTGCCGGACGGACGCCGTCTCTCCTCCTATGTGGAAAAGGTTTTCGCTTCCTATCGTTATAAAGCGATGAAGCCCTCACCTGCGTTTTTCAATGCTATTGTAGCCGAAAGCGGCATTCTACCGGAGGAATCGCTCTTTATTGATGACGGAGTTGCCAATACACAAGCGGCACAAAAGCTCGGGTTTAACGTGCTTTGGGTGGAAAATGCCTCCGATTGGCGGAACACTCTAACCCGCTTTCTAACGGATAAAGCCACAAAAAACAACACAAAGTAGGGCGAAAAAGTACCGAGTATCAAAAAAAGCATTACCTTTGCACCGGTTATGGAGGTAGAGGCGCCTACCTGCTAGCTGTAACCTATAAGAACGAAAAAGATAATAGTAAGAATAAGTACAACTTAAAAGAATTTGAAATGAAGAATTTAAAGGTAGTATTTGCCGTTGTTGCCATGTCAATGGCATTGTTCTCTTGCAAGAAAACAGCTCAGGAACAAACACAAAATGCACAGGATCCATTGGCTCAGGCTGAACAGGAACTCCAAGATGCTCAACAGAACCTCCAAGAAGCCCTCAACATGGAAACTCTTCTTGGTGCGTGGACCGCTACAACCCCCAACGCTGATGGTGGCGTAGCTACCCTGAAGGTTACCTTCAAGGAAAACAACAAGTATGACTTCAGCAATGAAACCGAAGGTGCTAAGGCTGACGTTAAAACCGACCTCGATTTCACTTTGGAAGGCAACATAATAACTCTTGCCGATGGTTCCAAGCTTGAATACGCTGACGGCGTACTCTATCGCCTTGATGCTGATGGCAAGCGCCTCAATGTTGAAGGTCAGGAAACCGACATCTTCAAAAAGTTAATGTAAACAATAGTAGAAAAATCATTCGGTAGGCTTATAACCCTACCGAAAAGATGGCTGCCGGATAAGCAATGCTTACCCGGCAGTCCTTTTTTATATTATTTACCGGTGAGTTTCAAGATGGAAAAGATGCAAAGGTTTCAGCACGAGGTGAGGGACGTTTGGGGAGCGGAAGGTGCTGCGGCGCAGTAAGATGCGGGCGTTTCGGCGAGTGGATCGGCGAAGCGTGCTGCAACAATTGGATCGCTCAATCGTCTTATTAGAAGAAAGGGTACTATTTTGGTCATATTGAAAAAAAAAATACCTTTGTGCGCACTTTAACCTGTCGATGCGGTCAATTGACTACTCGATCGGCAAAAAGAGAAACATAAGCGCAACCATCGCTAAGCGTACAAAGCCATAGCGTAAAGCGAGGAAACAATCGCGTAAAGCGAAGGAAACAATAACGTAAAGCAGAGTAACGAAACAAAGGGAAAAACATAGTAAAGAAAACACAGAAAAAGGTTCCGTAAAGAAACATCAAAAACGATATAGCAAAGAAACGGGGATAGCCATTAGGTATAGATACATCAAAACGCAGTATTGTAAGAAAACGAAGCAAGCGATTCAGTAAAGAAACGTCGGAAAGGTATAGTAAGATAACGCAGAGAGCGGTATAGAGAAGTAGCATATTATGGAGCAAGTAGCGGCAACTCAGGCAACGGCGGCAAGCACAGCGCGCAAAAAGGTAATCGAGATTAAGGATCTACACAAAACTTACCCCGGCGCACAACCGCTACACGTATTGAAGGGCATCTGTTTGGATGTATACGAAGGCGAAATGGTTGCTATTATGGGCGCCTCCGGTTCGGGGAAGAGCACGCTGCTCAACGTACTTGGATTGCTGGATACCTATGACGAAGGCACCTATCTTTTGGACGGATGCGACATGAAAGGAATCAGTGAAAATCAAGCTGCCGACCTCCGCAGCCGAAAGATCGGCTTTGTTTTCCAGAGCTTCAACCTTATTACCTACAAGAATGCCGTGGAGAACGTGGCACTACCCCTATTCTATCAGGGTGTAAACCGCACGAAGCGTAATGAGCGCGCCCAAGCGATGCTCCGCACGATGGAGCTGGAGGATTGGGGGCATCACCTACCCTCAGAGCTTTCCGGCGGACAGAAGCAACGCGTTGCCATAGCGCGCGCTCTGGTTACCAATCCGCGTTTGCTCCTTGCGGACGAACCTACCGGTGCATTGGACAGTAAAACTACCGATGAAGTGATGGATCTGCTTCGCGACGTGAATGCACGTGGCATCACGGTAGTAGTAATTACCCACGAACAACGCGTGGCGGATGCGTGCCACCGCACGGTACATATCAAGGACGGCATAATTAACTACAACGCATAAATGTGGGATTCGCTGAATGAAATAGGCGCACAGCTCAAGCGCAACAAGCTCCGCACCGCGCTCACCGGCTTTGCCGTCGGCTGGGGTGTACTGATGCTGATTTTCCTTTTAGGTATAGGAACCGGTCTTCGCAACGGTATTGTATCCAATGCCGAAAAGGGAAGGCTAAGCGATGCCGCCTGTAATTTGCGTGCGTGGCGCACCGAAAAGCCGTACGATGGATATGAAGAGGGCCGCTCCATTTACTTCTCTCGTGACGATGCACCCGCACTGGAGAAACATTTTAGAGAAATTGTGCACGCATTCCCGGTATGCTCATTCTACGTCGATCAGGTAAGTTGCGAGGGAAAAGTATTCAATTCCGCCGGACAGTGGAAAAAAGTTACCGGCGCAGATCCGGACTATTTGACCTATGTGAAGCCTTTAAGGATGCGCGAAGGGCGTACGCTCCGGAAAAGTGACGAAATAATGCAGCAAAAGTATATCGTTATTCCCTCATCTATAGCGGACGGTCTCTTCGGAAAAGGCGAATCGGCTCTCGGTAAACAAATTCTGTGCGAAAAGATCACCGCTACCGTGGTGGGCGTTTACCAAGACGAAGGGGATAATATTATCTATATGCCTTATAGCGTGGTGACCACCGTTTTTCCGAATATGGAGGTCTATTTGCACGAAATAGCCCTCGTCTTTGATCGGAAATACAATAAGAAAGAGCTGCAAACGCTCGAAAAGCGGATACGCGCCTTCTTTTCTCCGGTGAAACATACTGCGCCCGATGACGACGATGCCTTATGGATGAACTATTGGAACCAAAGCTCTTCGGAAAGTATGGGTAAGCTTTTTACCGGATTGGATCTGTTCCTTTGGTTTATCGGCCTAAGTATTTTATCTATAGGAATTGTAGGCGTGAGCAACATTATGCTTGTAACGGTGCGCGAGCGAATCCGTGAAATTGGGATACGCAAAGCACTCGGTGCGAAAGGGAAGGATATAGTGACGATGATACTGACCGAATCGGTACTAATTACATTGGTAAGCGGTTTCGTAGGGTTCCTTGTGGGTGTGGGCTTACTTTTCCTGGTGAATTGGCTAATGAACACACAGGGGCTGGGTCAAATCAGTACGGATATGATGGGTGGTGGCGATGTGCTCTCACTGTTCAAGGATCCGCTCATCAGCGGGCAGGTAGGCATTCTTGCCATTCTGACTATGGTTATTGCCGGAATGATTGCCGGATATGTGCCGGCGAAGCGTGCTGTTAAGATTCCACCGGTAGAGGCAATGAGAGAGGAATAGGATTATGCTGAAGAAAATCTTTGACACCGATACGCGGAAAGAGGTATTCAATACGCTCAAAAGTAACCGTAAGCGCACAATAACTACCGCTATGGGCATCTTTTGGGGTATGTTCCTGCTGATTATCCTACTCTGCATCGGGAGCGGTATACAGAATGGTTTTGTACGGCAATTAAGCACGCTTTCGCAGAATTCGTTCATCTGTTTTCCCAATCGGCGCAACATTGCTTGCGATGGCTTCCCCAAGGGCTCTTTTTGGCATCTAACCTCAAGCGATACGCGTTACCTACATAACAATGTACCGGAAGCGGTCAACATTTGCGAAATTGTGCAGGAAGGGGGCAATTGGGGCAGTTATAAGCTTACGTATGAGGGTAAATCCGTTTCAGCAAACAATAAGGTTGGTGTAACACCGGAGTACTTTTCCATTCATAAGCTTATCTTTGTGGAAGGACGACCCTTAAACACTTTGGACGAAGTGAATGTACGTGCTTCCTGCATTATTGGCGAGGAACTCAAAAATCAATTGTTCGGTACTGAAAGCGCAGTAGGTAAGGTTGTTGAAAATAAGGGTACCTATTACACGATTGTGGGCGTCGCGAAGCAATTTTCGGATAATGTGAACTTGTTCGGCAATGCAGCACAATTGATGTACATTCCGGCTTCAAAAATGCGACAGATTAACGGATACGGCGATTATATAGGTGGCTATCTAATGGAAATACAACCGCCACGCGGCGAAACGGTTGCTGATACACGCGACAGAATCGGCAAATTGCTGAAAGCGCGCCATTCGGTTGCTCCGGAGGATCGGAATGCACTCTTTATGGTCAGCTTTGATGTAATCTTTACCGCCGTGAACTATATGCTGAAAGGTATCCTCCTGCTCGTGTGGATTATCGGTATCGGTACATTGATGGGAGGGATCATCAGCGTGAGCAACATTATGCTCGTAACCATAAACGAACGGAAGCGCGAAATAGGAGTAAAGCGAGCTATCGGCGCCAAACCGGGTGATATACGTCTGCAAATTGCATTAGAATCGTTGACCATTACGTTCCTGAGCGGATTGGGTGGTATGATTCTTGCATTAATAATTATGATCGGCGTAAACGCAGCTGTATCGGGCTCGGCAAATGCGGACTTCTTTTACCGCCCGCTCATCCCGTTCGAATTAGCTATACTATGCGTCCTTATTGTGGGATTAAGCGGTATTCTTGCCGGATTACTGCCCGCATCCCGTGCGCTAAAGATACGTGCCGTTGAGGCTTTACAGGAAGAATAAACAATAAAAGCATTAGCAATATTATGAAGAAAGCAATCAAAATAACCCTATGGTGCCTTTTTGCCCTCATAGTGGTAGGCGTTTTTGTATTCCTTTTTATGCGGACGCGCCCCAAGAAAACGCATTTTGCCGTGGAAACGGCTACCGTTGTGGACAGCATTGAGAATAAGACGCTGCTCAGCGGATCCGTATCTCCGCGCGACGAAGTGCTGATCAAACCGCAGCTCAACGGCATCATTGCTGAGGTTTTCTGTAAACCGGGCGATGTAGTGAAGCAAGGCGACGTTTTGGCACGTATAGAAGTTTTGCCCGAAATGATGCAAACCGCCAACGCCGAATCCTCCCTCCGTATGGCAGAAATTGCTTTCAATGAAGCAAAAGAACAGTACGAACGGAGCAAAAAGCTCTTTGAAAGCGGTGTAGTGGCACGCGAAGAGCACGAAGCAGCCACAGCGCGCTACCTCAAAGCCAAGGAGCAGTTGGACAACGGTAAGGAAGCGCTCGAAATTGTTCGTACCGGACGCAGCAGCCGCACCGCCTCCTCCTCGTCCACATTGGTGCGTGCTACCATCAGCGGAACCGTACTTACCGTGCCGGTGAAGGTGGGTAGTAGCGTGATTCAAGCCAATACATTTAACGAAGGAACCACCGTTGCCTCCATAGCTGATATGAACGATATGGTATTCATCGGTAAAGTTGACGAAACGATTATAGGAAAGCTCCATCTGGGAATGCCTACCCGTGTCCGAATCGGAGCTTTACAAGGCAAGGAAATAGATGCTTCCATTGAGTATATTGCCCCAAAAGGAATAACAGAAAATGGTAGTACCACTTACGAAGTGCGCGCTGCCCTTAACAACGAAAAGACCTCCGAGTTGCGCTCCGGATATGGTGCCAATGCGGAAGTAATCCTCGAGGGCGTTTACAAGGTAACTGCCATTCCGGAAAACTGTATTTTCTATCGTAACGACTCCACCTTTGTGTCAATTGTAACTAAGGAAAAGCCCGAATTGGAAACTAAGGAGCGCTACGTTGTATGCGGGCTGTCGGACGGAGTTAGTACGGAAATTAAGAGCGGACTCAAGCCGGGCGAAAAGGTGCGCGGATTGGAAATAATGAGCAATTAGTACTATGAGTTTCAAACAATACATCGTTCTTTTTGCCTTATTGCTTGCCGTTCCACCGGTAGCACGGGCGCAATCTGCGCAAACAACAGCGGTTCCGTACGATACGCTCTACACAGCACCGGCAGCGCCCCTGTCGCTCGAAGAGTGCATTGCACGCGCCGTTTACTTCGATACGCCTACCGTCAGCCGCTCGTTGGATACGCTTCAGGCGCACATCGCACTGCAATCGGCTTGGCACAGCTTCCTGCCGTTTGTGGGCGCCTCGGTATCGCAAGATTTTAACTTTGGGCGAAGTCAGGATAAGCGCGGCGTAATCCTTGACCAATCCTCCGCTAATACGAGCTTTGGTGCCTCCGCTTCCATCGATCTTTTTACCGGACTCAAGCGCATTGCCGAGCTTAAGGCGGCGCGTTTGGATAAGTCCCGCAGCATCGCAACCTTAGAGCAGAGCACCGAAGAGGTTACCATTAGAGTGATTGGGCTATATTACAATTTGGTACTACAAACGGAGGTGCTCCAAACAAACAAATTATCTATAGAGCAAACGCGCCGTACGCTTGAGTACACAAAGCACATGGTTGACGCCGGCAAATGGGCTGTTTCCAAGCTTTATGAGGTGGAAGCGCGCCTTGCGAGCGACGAATTGGCACTAGCCAACGCCAAAGGAAGCCTTCTTTTGGCGCAACAAGCATTAGCGCAAGCGATAGCTTACTATGCACCAACGCCCATTGAGGTCGAAAAGCCCTCTACGGATGCGCTCATTGAAGAGGAACGAATGAAAATTCGCCCTATGGACGAAGTCTACCGCGAGGCACTTGCCAACCGACCCTCCTATCGCGCTACCCTACTCAATACCGAAATAGCGCGATTGATGGTGCAGAGCGCTCAAAGCGGATGGTACCCGTCGCTCTCGCTCCGAGGCGGATATTCCAACGGTTATTACCTCCCTTTGGATAAAGAAATGCGCCAATTAACCCCATCTTTTTCCGATCAGATGAAGCAAAACGGTCGTTACTTTGTAGGGTTATCCCTATCCATTCCGCTATTTGACGGGCTACGCACCTACGATAATGTACGCCGGGCTCGACTTCGGACACAATACGCTGAAGTTGAACGCGCCGCCGAAGCCAGACGCCTCCAACAGAGCGTTTCCGAAGCTCATACCAATGCAACCACCGCACTGCTCGGCATTGATGCGGCAAATAAGAGCGTAGAAGCGGCGCGCAAGAGCTACGAAACCATGCGCATCGCCTTTGAAGCCGGGCAGCGCACCGCCGTGGATTTGGAACAAAGCCAAAATAAACTCCACGTAGCTGAGGTGGAAGCGCTTCGTGCCAAGTATGACTTCCTCTATAAAACAGCTATCCTCGAAACGATGACGCGCCAACCGGCTCCAAGTTCCAATAATCGCTAACCGAATTCCATTCGTATCCATTTGGATTGCGCTCCGTAGGTTCTGCCCGTACCTACGGAGCGCTTTTCTTTTTACATCCTTTCTCTCCTACTCTCGTATATCTACCCATCTACTACCGTCTGCCGAGGTGCTCCGCAAAAGGTATATACATCTGTGCCAAAAGGTATATACATCTCCACCGATAGGTATATACATCTGCCTTCAAAGGTATATACCTTTCATTAGAGCCATGGGCACCTCTTTGGGGCTACTCACATAGATTGAAACAATTTCCTCCTCTTCCGTTTGTATTTAGCAATAAAAGTGTACCTTTGAGATGACAAGAGTTTTATAATATATGGCAGCTACAAGAAAAAAGACAACCAAGAAAATATTCGTACTGGACACGAATGTAATTTTGCACGACTACGAATGTATCCACAAATTTGAAGAGAACGATATCTACATCCCCGTAACTATATTGGAGGAATTAGACAAGTTTAAAAAGGGAAGCGAGCAGATCAACTTCAATGCGCGTGCCTTTGTCCGCTTCTTGGACGATGCATCGGACAGCGATTTCTTCCATAAAGGAGCCTCGCTGGGTGAAGGCAGAGGGCGTCTTTATGTGTATCTTTCGGGACAGGAGCACCCCGCCGTTAAAGCAGCTTTCGCCGATAGAATAGCCGATCACCGCATCCTCTCCGTGGCATTAAACATTGCGGAGGAACACAAACCTACGCCCACCATTTTGGTCACTAAGGACGTAAATCTGCGCATGAAGGCAAAAGCGCTCGGAATGCCGGTAGAAGATTACTTTAACGATAAGGTCACCGACCACAATATCTTCGAAAAGGCGCACGAGGAGTTTACCGGTATATCCGGCGATCTGATTGACCGCATTTATGCCGATAAGGGCGGTATTCCCGCGGAAGAGCTTGATTTTCACAGCAAATTAGTTCCTAACCAATGCTTCATCCTTAAAAGTGACCGCAACAGCATAATGGTGCGCTTCGATCCGTTCCGCCGAACCATCAACCAAGTGCCCAAACGCACCTGCGCAGGCATCACCTCGCGCAATGCGGAACAGGCATTCGCCTTCGAAGTACTATGCGACGAAGAGATTAGCTTAGTGGCAATTACGGGCAAAGCCGGTACCGGGAAAACGCTGCTCGCGCTGGCTTCCGCCATCGAACAGTGCGAACAGTACAACAGCATTATGCTGGCGCGCCCCATCGTAGCGCTTGCGAATAAGGATTTGGGCTTCCTTCCCGGCGATGAAAAGCAGAAAATTACCCCCTATATGCAGCCGCTGTTCGACAATCTGAGCTTTATTAAGAGCCAACTCAAACCAAACGGTAACGAAATAAAACGCTTGGAACAAATGGAGCAGGACGGAACCTTTGTGATTGAGGCACTTGCCTACATCAGAGGGCGTAGCCTATCCAATTCGCTCATCATTGTGGACGAAGCGCAGAACCTAACTCCGCACGAAGTGAAAACCATCGTAACGCGCGCCGGAGAGGGTACTAAAATCATTCTTACCGGTGATATTGAGCAGATCGACTCACCCTACCTGGATGCCGAAAGTAACGGATTGGCATACCTGGTGGATAAGATGCGCGAACAAGACCTATTCGCCCACGTCAACTTAGTAAAGGGCGAACGCAGCAAACTGAGCGAACTGGCATCCAACCTCCTCTAATCCCTACACAAAGATCTACCTGCCGAAACATATTTCAGCAGGTAGTTCTCTTGTGCAAAGCTTCCTTTGCGTAAACCTCGAGATGAATATTATCCGATTGAGGAATCACTTCTTCGTGAGGGAGATGAGCCGTTCTCTTTAACATATTATCGTCAATCGGAGTAACATAACGCAAAGAAGCTCGGGTTAGTATGTTTCATAAACCAAACACCATTACCCTTAACAGAAAAAGGGTGGGAAGCGGTGCTGCATGCGAGATATGGCTCTAAATTCAAGCGAAGGCACTATATTTGCAAAAGGAAAGTGAGGATATGCACTCGGATACGATGAAAGCATATACTCAAAAGCAGAATAAGAAGAATAAGTTGAACCTAATAAGAAGAGAAAACGATGAAAAAGTATCAATGTCAGCCTTGTGGCTGGATATATGACCCCGCAGTAGGAGATCCCGACGGAGGTATCGCTCCGGGAACAGCATTTGAAGATATACCCGATGATTGGTGTTGCCCAATGTGCGGTGCCGAAAAAAGTGATTTTGAACCGTTAGACGAATAGACGTTTCATATAACTAATTGACAATACAAGGGAGACAATTAAAGCGTTTTCCTGAATGCAGCTCCCACAAAGGAGCTGCATTGATTTTGTCACCATTATAGATACAATGGAAGGCGCGCTTGCTTGGTCCGGTAATTGGTGGTATGATGCCGCTATGGTTGTTACAATCATAACAGCGGTATTTATCGCCTTATCGTCGGCTTGGGAACGAAAAAGCTTAAGTATAGGGGAGGTGTGGAACAAAACGTTCTACCAGGGCACATCAAACGAAGTTGCGTTGCCGCTCTACCGCTCATTAGTCGCCAAGATACTTCTTTCCATTGAAATAACTTTTATCGTACTTTGCTACCTCTACTCTGTGTTCCACGAAAGTTTATCGGAGTGGGGTTTTATAAGAATTGCGCTCCTCTTTACAGGAGGGATGATTCTGTTTTACATAACACGGGTTTGTATCTACCTTTTGCTCGGTAAAGTTTACCTATCTACAGCGGTATCTCATTCGTGGATAGTTAGTTACCGGTACATTGAGCAGGGAGCAGTGTATATTTTGTTCCCGGTGATGGTTGTTGCCTGTATACCTTCCTGCTTGAAAGCATTACCCATCTTGTTTCTTTCGGTAATGGCATTGTGGCGAATTGCAGTAGTGATTATCTCGCTTAGAGCCTTTCGCGATAATAGCGAAGGTAGCCTTCCGCTCTTTTTTTTGTACCTTTGCAGTCACGAACTTATGCCTTTTCTGCTGTGCCTGGTAGCGTACAGCCGATTGTAGGCAGGTTAAGACCTTCCCGCGGCGTAGGGCATAGTTCGAAACGACGTACGAGGTGCCAAAAAAGAGCATAGCATGAGCCGACAAATGGAAAAAGCAAAGAAAAAGATGCTTATTTCACAGCCCGAACCCTCTTCGGGAAGGAGTCCTTACTTCAGCATAGCAGAGCGATTCGGATACGACATCGATTTCCGGCAATTGATCCAAACTGTTCCCATTGATGCAGTGGCATTCAGGAAGCAACGAATTGATCCTCTTTCCTATACAGCTTTTGTGTTCACTTCTAAAACCGCTATCGATTGTTTTTTCACTTTGCTCAAATCTATGCGGCTTACGGTGCCCGAAACAATGAAATACTTCTGCTCAAGCGAGAAAATTGCTCTATACCTTCAAAAGTATATTGTATATCGCAAGCGCAAAATATTCTTTGGGGAAATGGGTCACACCGATGAGCTTGTGCGCCTTATGTCAAAACCTTCGCATAAGGGCGAACGCTTCCTGATTCCCGTGGGTGAGGATGGAATTAGCCCTTTGGTAGAGCAATTGGAAGGCACCAACTTTAATTACAAAAGCGTGGTTGCCTACGAAACAATTACCCGACCATGGGAAGATAAACCTACCCACGCCTACGATTTGGTCATATTTTTCAGTCCCTACGGAATTAGTGCTATGGAAGAGCTGTTCCCGGACTTTAACAAAAAGAAGATACTGATTGGTGCCTTTGGGAAGCTAACAGAAGATGCACTGGTGAAAGCTGGTATGCAGCCCGACTTTACAGCTCCAACACCGGAATATCCCTCTATGGCTGGAGCTTTGGAGGCCTTCCTCGCCTCGCATGCCGAAGCATAAGTTTACCAAAGCCGAGCGACTATACAAAAAGCTCGACATTGAAGCGCTATTCCTTTCTAAGCGAGCCTTTTCGGCTTATCCCTATCGCGTTGTTTACAGTTTGCATGCTAATGCTGACAAAACAAACACGCCGAATGCTGCTTTACTGATAAGCGTTAGCAAAAAGCGCTTTAAAAATGCGGTGGACAGAAATCATATCAAGCGGCTTACTCGTGAGGCATATCGACTGAACAAAGAGCCACTTATCGGTATTCTTACGGAGAGAAACCTCGTACTGCACTTTGCGCTTATTGCAATTTGCGATGAGCTCCCCTCATCTGCTTGCTGCCAAAAAGCCATGAAGCGGATCACAAAGGTACTTTCGAAGGAATCCCATGCTTATGGCCAATCGTAAGAATAATATCGTTCTCCAAAAGCTGAGAGCTGCATCGGTATGGGTATTGTCGCTTCCGATACGCTTTTACCAAATAAGCATTTCTCCGCTTTTTCCGCCTACATGCCGCTTTACGCCTACTTGTTCCACGTATGCTCTGCAAGCACTGCGTAAGTACGGTCCCTTCAAAGGCACCTATTTGGCGGTGCGTCGCATTCTGCGTTGCCATCCGTGGGGGAAATCAGGTTACGATCCCGTTCCGTGAGCGTTATCTTACCCTATTGTAATTCGCACTGCCACCTATCTACACCGGTTCACGATGGGGAGTGGCAGCTTGTCTCGATTGATATTACCACAGAAAAGCTTCCCGATATGGGGATACGCCCGCGAACCGTTTATTCCATCGGACAACATCCATGGCACATTTCCGAAAACTCTCTATCAGACACCATCATAAATAGCCTTGCCAAACGACCGGATGTAAAGGCAATTGGGGAATGCGGATTAGATAAAACTATCAAAGTCCCGATGGCGCTTCAGCAAAAGGTTTTGGAAGCTCAATGGTGTTTAGCGCAAGAACTTAAGATTCCTGTGATCTTACACATCGTAAGATCCTGGGGCGAACTTCTTGCTTTTCGCAAACAAAAGGGCGACACCATTCCCTTGATTGTACACGGTTTTCGGGGAAACGCAACACTTGCGGCTCAACTAATCAACCACGGGTTCTACCTGTCCTTTGGACCTCGTTATCAATCAGATGCTATCAAATACGCCTATCTTGCGGAAAAGATGCTTTTGGAAAGCGATGAACATACCGAGCCGATTGAATTCCTGTATACAGAAGTTGCTGCTACGCTTGGTACCACAGAGCAGATTCTGCGCGAAAAACTGTTCGCAAGCAATAAACTTCTCTTTAATCTGTAACGACTTGTACTCACTTCGCAGTACCCTTCTTGTCATTCCCCTACAATAGGGCTGCCGCTACGCAATATAACAGCATATTCAATAGAAAAGGTCTTCTACTCTATTCGGGAAATTGATAGCGTACCTCCTAAAGGCACAGGTTTTGAGCTACACTCCCATTGGTTCGAAAAAATGCTTGCAGAAAAGAAAAAATAGCTACCTTTGCAAAAGCGCAGATGAGAGGAACGTTTGCTTTCCTTGTAGGCAGAGTACCCCCTTATCCGCATCGGGATGTAGCACAGTTGGTAGCGCGCCACGTTCGGGACGTGGAGGTCGGAAGTTCGAGTCTTCTCATCCCGACTCGTATTTTGCTTATAACAATTCATCAGAATAATATTCTTTTTTGTAATGTGTCACTTGTAATTGGCACGTTCAAAGGGAAGAAGTAATTTAAATAATATGCAATCACAACTTTTAGGTAGTGAAGATTTGTTTTTGACAAATAAGTAACTACCTTTGTGTGTGTTTTTCATAGTATTAGATTTAAGGTT